>JAWXAU010000081.1 GCA_034439655.1 Bacteroidota bacterium
GAGTTCGCGGCGAGCGATACTACAATAAAATAAAGTGTCCGTTATAATTTGGCTTTTCTTATTTGAATTATGAAAGAGGTCTATTGAGTTTCGGTATAACAGATCAACAATCATTAAATTATATTACAAAAAAAAAGTCCGCTATAATATATATAACGGACTCTTTTTTATCGAGGTGCTGTCGGGTGTTCCGATGCTTCGGAACCACCCTGCAAAAATATACTATTCGCTAATTTTCAATTCCACACGTCTGTTTTTCTGACGTCCTTCGTCGTTATCATTCACTGCCACTGGCCGAGTATCGCCATAGCCTTCCGATTTGATATTTGCAGCTTTCACACCTTTGGAAACTAGGTACTTCTTAACTTCCGCAGCACGATCACGACTCAGTTTCAAATTGGCTGCAGGTTTACCCACCTTATCAGTATGTCCACTAATTGTAAGTTTATATTCTGGGTGTTTCGCTAGTAAGCCAGCAAGTTCATCCAAGTTCGGTTTCGATATGGGGTTTACTGCCGATTTTCCGCTTGCAAATTCGAGGTTATCGAATGCACGTTTCAATATATCCTGATCTCCCGCATCAAGATCTACTGATTTTACAGTATCAACAATTGCTACTAATGGGCAGCCTAGGTTCAATGGGTCACCATATTGGTCAGGACAGTTATCGTCTTTATCAGCAACTCCATCAAGGTCACGGTCGGGGCAGCCATCAAGCTTAGCCATACCAGGTTGGTCGGGGCATTTATCCAAATTATCAACTACTCCATCATTGTCTGTATCGGGGCAGCCTTTGTTTTCAACTTTACCAGCTTTGTCAGGGCATAAGTCTATATCATCTGTTACACCATCATTGTCACTGTCGGGGCAACCTTTAGTAGCCAATGGGCCTTTGGAGTCAGGACATTTATCTTCAGAATCTATGATACCATCATTGTCTCGATCGGGGCAACCATCTTCGTTTTTACCAAACTCGTCGGGGCATTTATCGTTCTTATCATATACCCCATCTCCATCGCGGTCGGGACATCCCTTATTCACTACACTACCTTTTTCGCTAGGGCAAAGGTCATCGTCGTCGGTTACGCCATCACCATCGGTATCGGGGCAACCACGTAAGTTAAATGGGCCTGGCAAGGTGCGACATTTATCTTCATCATCGGGTATACCATCGCCATCTTGGTCAGGGCAACCTTTGGCACTCCATGCACCAGGCACATGTATGCAATGATCATTGCGATCAGATACACCATCTTTGTCACGGTCTTTAGGTTTTCCTTTAAATAGTGGGATAGTAGCTCCTGTATATAAGTCTATACCATTAAAATTATTGGAACCTAGGAACCCTCCTATATTATCAGATCCAATAAAAAATACGCCAGTGCGGAGGAACAAACCCACATTTAGTTTTGAATAACCAAAGGTAGCTAGAATGGGCATGGAAACTTCCAACCAACGGAACTCAATGCGAGGAGTAATTCCCAGTAGAGAATTAACTCTGAACCCAATACCATTTTTCGATGTGATACTTTGCATCAAAACACCACTTACAAAGAAATGATTCGTAACACGATAATCAAAATTGATATTGATAGAACCTGGCATGTACCAATTGAATGAGGTAGCCGTGTCTTTAAATCCAAAAACTTTACCAAGGGCCGAATCTAAATCTTGGCTATTCCTAAGCTTCAAATTATTAAGCTGACCCCAATAAGCAGTATCATTTATTTTTATATCGCTTCGCGGCTTTAACTGATGGTATTTTACCCATTTTGGATTGCTATATTTTATATAACCGATATTCATAATTGAAAATCCAATTTTATATAAATATTTTACTTTTCGGTCATCATATCGGGTAACGCCATCCATGGTATATTTATATTTTTCAATATCGGGTCTGTATTCATATTGAAATCCTAGGTCGAAACCGTAACCTTTGCCTAATACACTTCTTGGGAATAAGTCCTTCCCAATTAATCCCGACCTTTTATTATTTAAATCTGGATTGAGTAAACCATAAAATTGCTCGGCAACCATACCATATTTGACATCGGTTTGCACCGCAAACAAACTGTCTTTATTTACAAAGTTTACGTTCACGCCTTTGTTTTGCACAAATAAAGCTGCAAGTCCTTGATAATATTTGAGGCTAACGCCCCCTGTAAAATAATGCTTATCTAAGTCGATAATTTTACGTGCATATGATGCAGAAACTTCTGTGTACGCACCAATATTTAATCCAAAAGAATTATCCAATTGTAATACATTCAAATAGGGTTTAGTTTGGTTTTTATCCAACCCATACACAGCAAATCGGGCAAAAGGCTCTGCTATATCATTTACCTGCAAGCCTGCCATTACCCTTGTTCCCAAAGCAATGGTATTTTTATTGTTCCAGCTATAAGAAAAAGAAGGGCCACGTACTTCGGCACTTAGATTTACATATTTGGCTTTGCCATTTATATTTTCACCCAGATAACTATTATCATCTTTCCAACCTTTTATAGAATCGAGTGTATTGGTTGATTGATTCGTAAAATGGTAATAATCCTTATTACTATATTTATTGGACAGAATTTGTTTCAAATATTGGTAACTGCTATAAGGAAGTTTGGCTTCAGCATAATTGTTTGCAAAGTTTAAATTCATTGAACTAAGATTCACGTAAGCACGATAACGGGTATCGGCTAATGTGGCGGGATTGAAGTACATTCCGTTAGTACCTGCATAGTTGCTGCTAACAAACCCCTGAAAATACTGGGCATTTGTGGTGAGAAGCGTGAAAACAATAAATGTGAGACTGAGTAATTTTTTCATTGAGTTTAGTATTGTTGGGCAAATATCTTATAAAACGCTGCAATAATACTACAGCACTCGTAAAAATTGGGTTATAAAAACATAAAAAGATGGTGGCGAACTGTTAATAAAAAGCATGAAAGAATAATATTTAATAGGATAAGCTACTTATATGTTGTGATTTACGGGTTGCGTTTATATATAATTCATTAAGCTCTTGAGCTCGTTAATTTCAACTAGATTTTGATACAAAGTTTGCTCCTCATGGTAAGGGTTAAACCACACTGGGCAAATACCCGAATTATATGCTCCTCCAATGTCAGAATCAATGTTGTCGCCTACCATTAAAGCGTGTTGTGCCTTGCCATTTGTTTGCAATAGGGCGGTTTCAAATACTTTTTTATGCGGTTTTTGCACGCCAATATTTTCAGTGATGAGTATATGTTCGGGTTTAAAATAAGCCATCAAGCCAGAATGCTCCAGTTTGTTGTAAGTCGCTTCCAAAAAACCATTCGTGATAATGGCTACTGTGTATTTTTTTGAGGCATGGTCTAAAATTTCGTGGGCATTTTCAAAAACATGGGGCATCCTTGTGCACAATTCTATATAGTCTTCTCCAAATTGGTCAACATCGAAATTTATATCGACACCCACTTTGCCAAAAGCTTCACGAAAACGACGGTAGCGAAGTTCATCTTTGGTTATTTTTTGATAGTTATATAATTGCCACATGGCCTTGTTTGTGATTTTATACTGCGATAAAAATGAATTGGATAAAAGGCTTCCAGTGGGGGCGATATTATATCTGTCTAATAGCAATGCTAAGGTCTCGGCTGAGTTTCTGTCAAAGTCCCAAAGGGTGTGGTCGAGGTCGAAAAATATATGGGTAATGTATTTTGGTATTTGCATTATACTGCAAATGTGCGTTATTTGTATAATATATACTGACCAAAATTATGGACGATAATGGTATATCACCTCAAAATGTTTACAATAAAATATTTGAGTGTTGAAAAAAAGTGTCCTAATTTCGCCTCCACTCTAAACGATAATAAAACAACCCAAATAAAGTCAGAATTATGAACATGGAATCAACCCCCCAAGAACGAAAATCAGGATCGAGCAAAGTAATTGTAGTAGTAGCATTGATACTGCTGATAGGTGCCGACGTCTTTCTCCTGTGGCAATTATTTGACACCAAAGAAGACTTTAAGGAAGCCAACAGCATCAATAAAGTTCAGAAGAGTCAGATTGATTCGCTCAATATAGAGATTGATAATTTAGAGGCAAAGCTCAAGGAACTGGAAAGACAAAAAGAAGAGTTGGGCATATCAGACAGTACCCACCAAGCAGAGATTGACCAGCTCCGGAAACAAATACCTTTGATGAGAAGTGCTGCAAGAGGGGGCAATCCAAGCGAAATAGCAAAACTTAGAACCGATCTGAAAAGGGCCAACGACAAAGCAGAATCTGAAAGGATGCGTGCTGAAGCCGCCAAGGGCGATTATAGTAAGCTCGAGAATGATAGTAAATCAACCAGAGATAGTTTAAAAAGGGCACAAGAGCTTGCCGAAAAACTGGGAAGGGACAAGAATTCGCTCAACAAAAAAATTAAAGAAGGATCGGCACTTAAGGCTGATAATATTATAGGGATGGGGATTAAAGTAACTAGCAAGGGAGAGACTCCTACCCCAAAAGCCAAGAAAGCAAACAAAATTAAAGTGTCTTGTAAAATACAACAAAACTTGGTGGCCGACGCTGGACCCAAAATGATATATATGCGTGTGCTTGACCCATCAAGACAAATCATTACTTCTAATGCGAATGAGAAATTTACCTACGAAGGAAGTGAGTTGCCTTTTACCCAGAGCCAAGAAATAGATTATCAAAATAAGGATCGTGAGGTAAACATCAAGTTTGGCAAAGCCACTGCATTTGTTAAAGGTGCTTATACCGTAGAAATATATGAAGGAGGATTGATGATTGGTAAATCTTCATTCACTCTCAAATAAAATATTTTTTACCGCCGCTGGTATATATTAGTTGCGGTTCAACTACTAAAACCCTTGCATCATTGCTGGGGTTTTTTGTTTTAGGGAATTTATTTTTTGTTAGCATTGCTTATTAACCGTATTTTGTATTCCCTAAAATGGACCCAGTAAAAGAGACAAAACCAACCAAATATAAATGGCTGAAAAAGCTTGGTGTTTGGACGGTTGTTTTCTTTGTGGTGAAAGGCACTATAAGTACCATACTTATATATTATTTTGGAAAAGGCATTTGGCAATACGTAGCCGAGTGGCTTAAATAGTTCTTTGAAAGGAGTGATCCCGATAGCTATCGGGAGTGAGACATTGATGTCAGTCTGAGTTTATCGAAGACGGTCTTCGATAAACTCAGACTGACAGAAAAATATAAAATAATCCCGCCTCGGCGGGGTAAAATACAAAATAACACTTTGGGGCTGACCGGAATTGACGGGATGTGTAGCACGGGGGTAAGCATGCAGTGCCTTGTAAGGGAGCACTTTAATCTGAACTTTCAAGCCTTAACCGGCAACACTTCATTTGCTTTGGCTGCCTAATCGGTTAGATTACGCACTCAATCGTTTGCAGAAACTTTGCCCCAACAGCAACTGAGCACAGACGATCAAACCCCAGTTGGGGACTTTTAGTTACCGTGGTTGCGGGTTTCTAAATGTATTAGTAACCTAAGGAATAGATTGGTGAGCGGGACTCCTGCCTATTCTCTAAAATTAAATTTCTCGACAAGCATGTAGAAAGCTCTATCGAGTTCCATCTCCGGACCAGGGTTCGACTCCCTGCAGCTCCACTAAAATAATGACTTGTATTATATATATAATATGAGTCATTTTTTTTTTACACTCCGAGTTTACACTCCAATTTCCCAACTCAAATACCCCCCCTGTAAGTCGCCGTTCTGCGAACGGTGACTTACAATAACAGGCAGGGTTTGCAACCCGGCAAAAGAAGAGCCCATTCACTAATCATTCTAGGATCAGCCAAGGCGGATTATTTTAAGTAAGCCTTCCCCCTGCATAATCAACTGAACTGGTGAGCCTGTATTTATTTATGCGGCTCGTTCACCAATCCAGCCCGCACTGGGCTGTGGTCATCTGGTCATCTTAACTTATGGAACGGCATACACTCGTACTTTGCATATATATTGCAAATATCAATCAATACCCGGCATATAGTATTTCCAGTTCGCAGACCTTGCAGTTATAGGCCCGTATCATTAAGTTACTGCTCGCAGAACGGCGACAACGGAAGTGAGTTATTATAATAATCTAGGGTTATATCGTAGTAATCGTAAACAATTGCAGCATTAATAAGTCAGGAGCTTTTTATAGATTTTAAAAAAGGGAATTAGTTGTTAGATTTCATTGGCCAAAATTAAATTAATTTTTGTATATAGCGAAATTATTATTAAAATTACTTCTCTCCATATATCACCTCCATCACCGTCTGTCCCACATTTTTTAAAGTAAACTTACTGATGTTTTTAATATTATCATTATGGGTATGCCAAGTGTGGCTGAAATGGTCGCCCACATCTTTGTCTTTGGTGTATTCTATGATATCTATAATAGGTATTTTCGCAATTTGGTTCACATAATAATGGTCGTCAATAACACCAGTATTCGGCTCATTAACAAAATTGGTATAACCTAGTTTCTGTCCTGTGGCCCAAACTTTTTCAACTACTGCAGGGGCAAACTCCATAGAGCCTTTTTCTTTGGTAAACTGTGCATCGGGGGCACCAACCATATCAAGCAAAATACCATAAGCAGGCATATAGTTTTTAATATGTAGGTTTTTGGCCCAATATTGCGAACCTATACAATAACTGTCTTCCATGTGTGGGTCGTCGCTATCGCCGGGTTGTCCGTAATCTTCCAAATCGAAAAGTATAATATCAATTCCTATTTCAGTAGGTTTTAATTTAAGTTGGCGGGCTATTTCTAATAATACCCCTACCCCGCTTCCACCATCATTTGCCCCATCAATGGGCTTGTCTATGTCTTTGGTGTCTTGGTCGGCAAAGGGGCGTGTATCCCAATGGGCACTAAGCATCACGCGTTTGCTAGCTTTCAGGTTGAACGATGCTATAATGTTTTTACACTGGTGCGTTTTTCCATCGAAAGTCTTTAATGGAGCACCGTTTATTTCTACTTTATCAGCATATTTTTTAAGTTCTTTTATAAGATAGTCGGCACACAATTTATGACCATTGGTGCTGGGCACACGTGGGCCAAAATTACATTGAGCAGCCACATAAGCAAAGGCACTGTCCTCATTAAAATTGGGCGAGGTTTGCACATATTTCGCAGCTACAGGCTCAATTATTTTTTCAGGGTCTTTGGGATTATCGTTTTTGCAAGCTGCAATGGCGGTTATCAGCAAAGTAATATATAATAGTTTTTTCATATAATAGTTTCTATTGCCCACACAAGCATATAATCATGGGTGTGGCGGTGTTGCAAATTAAAGTGTTTTTGGTAAAGTTCTTTATGTATATGCCCTACAAATGTAGCATCGTTTTTTTGAATGGTGATATGTTTAATAAAGTCGAGTTCTTTTTGTTCGTAAAGTTTGTATAAGCATTCTTTGCTACACCATATCATCAAAGCATCTTCAGGGTTTGTTGCTGCCCATGTTTTTTCTTGTTCATTCAAAAACTTATGTTTGATACGGTCTATTTTTTCCAGTTTGGTTTCTATGTCAATTCCTGTATTATAATTACTCACCGAAACTGCAGCATGTGTTTGTGTATGAGAAACGGATATATATATATTGTTCAAATTTGAAATCATCAATTTCCCAAAATCAGTTTTATATAATTCTACTTTATGATAGTCGTTTAAAAGCATTCCCAATAAAATTCGTGTGGCCAGCCATTGCCTATGGTTTTGAGGATGTGCAAATTCTTCAGGTCTGCTGAGGTCTATAATATTTGAAGGAAATAATTCTTCTAATATATATAACTCTTCGCTGAGTTCCCACACTGCAACCTGCGTTTCTTTTGGTTGTTCGGTTTGCCAAATAATGGGCATATTAGTTTTCTTTGGCCCAATCGGCACGCGAGCTTTGGGCCATTTGCCAAGGTGCTCCATTGTTTTCCATATTGGTAAAAGTGAGATTCAATTCCTGCGGAGCTTCACTTTTTTCCATTACCAAGTAGCGACGCATATCTACAATAATCTCAACGGGGTTAATATTCACAGGGCAAATTTCTACACATGCATTACAAGTAGTGCAGGCCCACAATTCTTCAGCAGTTATATAAGTGTGCAAGTTTTTTTCATCGGCTACAAACTCTCCGTTTTTATCAATATTTTTTCCTACTTCTTCTAGTCTGTCGCGGGTATCCATCATCACTTTACGCGGTGATAATAGCTTGCCTGTAATATTCGCAGGGCATACACTGGTGCAGCGGCCACACTCGGTGCAGGTATACGCATCCATTAAATTTTTCCAATTAAGGTCTTGCACATCTTTGGCTCCAAAACTTGTGGGTGGTGTATATCCTTCAGGCGTTGGGGCAGAAGGATCCATCATAAGCTTTACTTCAGTAGTAACACTTGGCATATTGCTGAGTTCGCCTTTGGGTTCCAAATTACTATAATAAGTATTGGGGAAAGCCATGATAATATGAAAGTGTTTGCTAAAGGGCAGATAGTTCATAAAGACAAAAATGCCTAGTATATGTCCCCACCAACACACGCGTTCAAACATAATTAGATTGCTTTCACTCATTCCAACGAACATGGAAACTAATACATTGGATACAGGGAAGAAACCTGCTTGCACAAAATGTTCGCTGCCCATGTTTTGTAATGATTTGTCTACTGCATTTAGCAATAACAAACAGGTCATTAGTATGATTTCTATAATAAGTATTGTTGCGGCATCACGCACTGGGAATGCACGCATCTCGAAGCCACTAAAGCGTTTCACTTTAAGCACATGCCTGCGGAATAAAAATATAATACATGATACCAAAACCAATAATGCCAATACTTCGAAGAAGGCCATCATGCCATTATATAATATGCCGAGTATGCCTGCAAGTACACGGTGGGTTCCCGCTACACCATCTATCAATATTTCAAGCACTTCTACATTAATGAGTACGAATCCTGCATATACAAATAAATGCAATAGAGCAGGAATGGGGCGGGTAAACATTTTGCCCTGACCAAGTGCGACCATAAACATAGTACGCCAGCGTTGAGCACTATTACCGCTCAAATCCACATCACGGCCTAGTAATATATTTCGCCTAACCTTGCCTATGTTGCGGGCAAACAGCCATACCGAGGCTGCAAGAATAATTGCAAAAATGAGTTGTTGTGCCATTGGCTTGCAAAGTAAATAGGAAATGGTTAAATTCCGTCGACTAAAGTCACACGATATTTAAAAATACTTTCCTTATGCTTCCACCATCGCATTACTCGCCTTCCTAAAAGAAAAACTTTGGAAAATATGTCTTCGGGCAAAACGTATTTGGGTGGGGGAATTGATGAGTTTATTATAGGTACTCTGAGGCACACCAAAGTACTCATAAATGCTTCCATCAAGGAAGGTCACTTTTAGCATTTGGCCTTTGTATATAAAATCGTCGATGCCGCTGCTGGTAATAGTTTGGGTATAGGCTTCTTGTTGTTGCAGATGTGTTTCGGGCGAGAGGCTTACCAAGAAGTGATACGCTTCTATAATAGTTTTGCTTTTGGTTTCTGCTTCGTGCTTTTGGGTTTCGTCTTGGAACTTATCGGGGTGCGATTCCTTCATTAGGTTTCTGTAAAGGGTTTTGAGTTCTGCGAGGTCGGCATCTTTGGTAATGCCAAAGAGTTTTCTGTAATCGGTAATTCTTTTCATTTATTTATTATAGTGGAATTTAATCTGCAAAGGTACGCCTCTTGCCTCACAATAACGTTAAGAGCGACCTTGAGCCGTTTGAAACGTCCAAGCTACAATACGGCTTATTTTATTCCCCTGACCCATGGGGATGGTTTGCACCTCAGGAACAGCCGCTTTTTCGAATAGCTTGTATATATATTCCAGATTTGCTTCTTTCGAAATTAAACAAGAAAACCAAAGGCACGATTTTTTATATATAATACTTTGCTCAATCATGAGTCGTACAAATTTTTTCTCACCACCTTCGTACCACAATTCAGTATTGTTGCCACCGAAGTTTAATATAGGCTTGGTGATTTTTTTTTGTTTCAAATTGCTTAATTTTCTATGCGTTCCAATTTGTGCCTCGGCCAATGACCCATGAAAAGGAGGATTGCAAATAACCAAATCGAAGCGTTCGTTATTATATATAATGTTATTGAATATATCATTTTTATTTGTTTGCAATCGTAGTTCAATTTGTCCTTTAAGTGTGGGATTTTTTTCTATGATATTTCTTGCTGATTCAATAGCAACAGAATCTACATCAGTTCCTACAAACGACCATCCATACTCACTGTTTCCGATAATGGGATAAATACAATTTGCACCCATTCCTATATCCAAACATTTTACAGATGCACCTTTTGGAATGATTCCTTTATTGCTTTCACTTAATACATCAGCCATATAATGTATATAATCGGCTCTGCCAGGTATGGGTGGACATAAATAATTTTTCGGAATATTCCAGTAATCTATATTATAATACAACTTTAAGAGAGCAGTGTTGAGGGCCTTTACGGCTGCGGGATTGAAGAAGTCTATAGATTCATTATCATAATCATTTAACCTAACAAATTCCTCCAATTCTTGACTTGCATTAATAAGCGATTTGAAATCGTATTGTCCGCGATGTTTGTTTCGGGGATGGAGATTTGTTTTTTCTGAAGGGATTTGTTTCTGCTTTTCTACTTTCAAAATATTATTTTATGATAAAAAATCAGCCCACTTCACTTTGCACCTTCAACTCAAATTGAAAAGGCATGAGATCTTTAATCCCTGATAGTTCGAATATTCTTTCATCGCTACCATATAATAATAATTTGATTGGACTACCCTGTTTGCGTTCATACTCTATCATGGCTTGCATGCACGCACCACAAGGTATTACAGGATTTTCGGTATTCCATTTATTACTATTTGCTGCTATAGCAATTTGGTTTACAACGCCATTGGGATGGCTATGCCCCGCATGATATATTGCAGTTCGCTCGGCACATAATCCTGAAGGGTAAGCTGCATTCTCCTGATTGCTGCCTGTAATAATTTCACCTGTATTCATTTGCAAAGCACAACCCACAAAGAATTCGGAGTATGGAGCGTAAGCCTGATTGGTAGCCGCAATAGCAAGTTGGATAAGTTCTTGTTGCTGCTTGTCCAACTCATCCAGAGCCAATTCTTTATATATTATTTTCAGTTCTTTGTGCTGCAAAATATAATATACCGGTTACTGTAATGTATACCTAGCGGTTACGCCAAATTGCACATTGGTGGTTGGGTAAGAGCTGGTAGTATAAGGTTTTGAAATGCGTTGATCATAATACAAGCGTATCAATACTTTATCGCTGGCTTGGTAGTCGATGGTGGGTTTAATACTGATTATTTTCATACCAGCAGTAGGAACGCTTACCCCATCAAATTTGCGAATGGTGGTCCAGTTATCACGAATAGAAAAATCGAAACGGAAACTGGCATCATTGGGCAAATACAAGGAATTACCGCGGAATTTGATCCACCTAATGGTCAATCCCTTTTTGCGGAAACCTGCACCTATTACTATTTCTCGGTTCTTCATTTCTTGCAATTGCGGGTTAACGGGCACCAATGACAGCATGCGTTCTTTCTTCAATTCAAATTTAAAAGTAAAGCTATTGGTAAAAGTCATATCAACCCCAATAAGCGGTGAGAAGCGTTCGGCAATCGTTACATTTTGAAGTGCAAGTCTAGGTTCCAAGGTATAGGTGGCACCCACACCTCTGCTAGATAATGCCGAATCGACAGAATATCCCAGCGATGAACCAAACCCTCCTACCGAATAAGTAGAAGCATAGGCATGTGATAGACTTAGATTGGGGATTATTTTTTTGATAGCGGGAATTTTACTTAGCCCATTCCATGTAACACGCCATGATGCACTTGGTATTTTAGGGAACAATTCGGCCTTATAATTAATTGGGTTTTTGCCACTGTATGCCGATAGGAATGAGTGTATTACAACATCGTGTTGTAGCGGTGAATAGCCCATCGGATAGCCAGTTAAAACATCAACGCCTTTGCCTTTTGATCGGTCATCGGTGCTTTGCAATTGGCTGGCAATGGTAAATCTTTGGTCACGCATTTTTTCAAATACATCCGAGTTTATTGGAGTGCTCTTACTAAATGCAGTACGTATAATATTATAGGTCATACTAAATGTTCCATTCTCTAAAGGAGCAAAATTGCTATATCCATTCGTACTGGGTTCATAGTTGAAAAAGCTTTGATAGGAAGTGGTCATCGACCGCTGGAAAGTGAGCTGAATTCTAAAATCGTTGAACGGTTCTACAGTAGCCTGCATATTAAATTGCTTGTTTAGCGTTCGTGTATTTGGGTTGTTCACTCCAGACCCTGCTGCAAGCCAACCATTTTTGGCGGCATCATACTTTAGCATGCTGTCCTGGCTTCCAGTAATAAAGTCCCAGCCCGGTGCCATCATATCAAAATTTTGGCCAAAGTATTTTGGTTTGGGTAAGAAACCTGGCAAGGTGGTTCCCCTATTTTCAGTATAGGTAAAATTGATGGTTTTCACCATCATCACCAATCGGGCAGTGTGCTCGGCTAATGACAGTAAAGGGTTTTTGCTATTGGGTGTTGGTGTTTCATCAACCTTCGATGTGTCTTCATCGGTCGCTTTTTTCTTGGGAACCTTATTGGGTACTTTAGGCTTTACTTTTGGAGGTGGTGGAGGTGGTGTTTGTTTTTTACCGCTGGCAATCCGTTCTAAAAATTTAATTTTATTGTATAGTTGCTGCATATTGAATTGCCCCGTTAAAGAATTGTTTTTTGAGTTTGCGATCGTATTTCCTATAGTGTCTTGCAAACCTGGAGGGCCTTGAGTCCATGAATAATTTACACTTACCCGGGCTGTCATACTTATAAAATTGGTCAAAGGGAACTTATTGAAAGGCAAGGTATAACTAAGGTTGCCCATTTGATTAAATTGGGTAATGCGGCCCAATCGTTTGATATTTTTTATAATAGAGTCGTGCCCCTCACCAGAATATCGAAAAACGGCCCCTGCTGGTTCATCTATCCTCGCATTCGTAATAGCATTATAATCGAACTTGAGGGCTTTGGTCAAATCCCATTTAACATCAAATTGCCGCGAAGTGGTGAAATTCTTATCATATAAGGTATCGATGCGGGTATTGTTTAAGTTATCGTTTACGCGGTTCACCATTTCGCCGTAACGTCTGTCGGTATTGGTAATAATATTTATTGACTGTGGTTTGTAGTAAAAATTAAAATCACGTATCAATTGTAAATACTTCGACTTAAAATGCTTTTTGAAAGGTTCGACAGGTTTGGCCTGCGTTTGGAAAGAATAGTTGAGTTTAAAGTTATATAGTTTTATCTTATTGTATTGTATCAACTGGTTCCGTTGAAAAAACTCGTTGAAGGCATAAGAAAGATTGAAATTTTCAATGCTATAAAATTTCTTCTTTTTGCTACCAGTTAAATTTTTGTGTACATTCGACACGTTCCATCCCTTTTTAATGGTTAGGTCGTCGGCGTTATATTTAATATTGGCCCGTTCGTCGGCAGGGGTTACATTAAGCACACTGCTCATAGGAATATCGGGATTTAAAGGATAAAAATGCGGCCTTACCAAGGTTTGGTTATATCCATAATAGAAAGGAATGCTCACGCCCGATTTTGCAGGGAAAAACTTGCCCAACTCTAGCATGGTATTTAGGTCGAAGTTTGTAGTGAGGTTTCTCGCTCGGTCGTTCAATTTTTTATCAATTCCTCCATATCCTACGGTAGTGATATTTCCGGCCATATTCAAGGTGCCGATATCAGCTAACTTTATCACACTTCTGGCTGTTGCAGCCCAACCACCGGGGTTTTCAAATCCGCTCACTCTTAATTCGTTCACCCATATTTCACCACATTTTGATAATCCATCGTCGGCGGGGTTGTCAAATTGTTTGGGGTTTCGCACCCCTATTAATATTACCCGTATATTGCTCATATCGGGGATACCGTTTACAGCCAACCTTTTACCATCGGGTGTATAATTCTCAAAATAGGTATTCGTGCCTCCTTGTTTTAGTCGCAATACTTTCAAATCATAAAAGGCGGCAATATCAATATTCAATTCATTGTCAGCTCGCCAAATATCGTTTTCGTTGGTCTGCCCCCAATTGGTTAGCTTAAGCGGGATTTCATATTCATAATAGTTATTGGTAAAGTCGGTACCGAGCCTCACAAATACAGATAGGTCTTTGTCTTTTAATATCTCACCAGCCAATGCCTCGGCATGCACAAACATTTTCAAGGTCTTATAATTCCGGATGTCTAATTTTACATTCTTGAACACAGCCCTTGCATCGCCATCTTTCAGTCCGCATACCCTAAGCGACAATGATTGCTCATTTTGTTGAATGGGGTTTGGCTGACTCACATCCAATTGCCTGAAAATACCTGGGGGTAGCACATAAGGAACAGGCTGTCGTTGGTTGTTTTCTTCCACATTTACGGTCGAAACTACAAATGAGGTATTATCATTGGGGTCGATGGGATTAACTGAACCGGGGGTAGCAAGCGATACCAAGTACTTACGCCATTCGGCCCTAATCAGTTGCATGTTTGCAAACCGAAGTACGACGGAATCAGTAAATCCTCTCATTATCATACGCATAAAACGAATGGACTTAAAATCGGGTATACTCCCAATTCTACGCTCATAAGAACGAACAGGTACCTTCAATTGGTACCAGGTAACAGTATCGTCGGGACAGTTACAAGGTTTTTCAAGTTTTGGTCCTGAGCGAACGGAGTCTGTGACATAGTTTTGCCCAACTATCAGTTTGCTTTTGCTTAGGTCTATTCGGTATTGATAGTACTCTTCTATTTCATTGAGGGTAAAGTCTTTATTAATATCCTCGTCGTTAGGGTTGGGTTGGTTGGCAACGGGGTAAGTTTCTTTAGGCTGGTGTGGGGGCGGAGCATTAGGGCTTGGCGAGTTTCCGTCAGGGCCATTAAAATATTTATAACGGGCTAGTATACTGGTTTTGGCCGAGTCGAAATCGCTACCTCTATAAAAATGGTAGTTATCTGATGCAGGGTCATTTAAAGCATCAATATATGCTTTAGAGTTTGTGCCAAAATTATTGGCTAAGGAATCTAAATACTTTTTCTTATAAAAATCTCTTTCGTTGGCATCGCTCAATCCATCAAGTCCTACGTCCTGCTGCAAACGAGAATTGGGATCGTTGTCGAAGGCATTGTTGATAGCTGGTATTGCAGGCACATTGCCCCACACTGTGGTGTCCATGCGGAGATTGGGTTGCGTGTTGGTTGTTAAACCGTTTTCAAAACTTTTTCGTGAGTCGCTTAACATATCTTCGCTCACGTTTCCTAGGTGTAGGTATAATTGTCCGCTGTTATTGGGTTGCGGGTTATGTCCGTTCAAGAATGGATCCATCATCCACAATTCTATATAATCAATATTGGCAGCTTCAAAGTCGTTCTGGTCTATTTTACGCATTATCCCTGCCCAATTGCTCTTTGGACTTTTAAAAGTACCGTCACTATTTATATCAGTTGCGTTAAAGTTGTAGGGGCCGCGTTGGTTGGGGAAGTAGCTTATATCAAAAGTGTTTTGCGTTTGTGGTACCCCCTGTTGTATTTGTTTGTTTTTGAAAACTTCGTTTACCACCACCTGCCTCACATAATGATTGGATAATTGTCCAGGATCATTTTTTAAATGAGGTGGGGTAAGGTTATTATTGGTATAGAACAAAGGGTCTAGAATATACCATGACATGCGTGCTGCATGGTCTCTGAAACCAATATTGTATCTATTGTTTCCGTCAGGGAATAAATCTGCTTGTCCTTGAGGGGTGCTGGCCAGTTGCCAATAATTACCCAACCTCAAATCGGTAGGGATTTCGCTTGCTTCAAAATCGTCAACAAAAGAAACTCCTGACTTGTCAAGGGTTTTCTTGATGGCGGGTGCTACTCCAGGGATAATTTTTGCAAATTCGCCAGTGAATAAAAAATTACTCATTTCTTTGGTAGAGAGAAAGGGCAAACGATCAATTGCTTTTGTAAGTCCTCTCCAATTGCTCTTATAAGTTGCATCGAGTCCAACTATAGTATTGTTCAAAGGCTCATCGCCAATACTTACTTTGGGTATAATAGGTCGTTCACGCAGATTAAGCAAGGTGCCGCCGATAATAAAATCCTCACTCACTTTAAAATCGAGCCGAGTGCCCATTAGTGTTCGCTGTTGTGTAGTAAAGGTAGCTGTGTTTTCACAACTGGCTTTTATGGCAGCTCCTTGTGCCAATATTCCAGTATTGATAATGGTTACGCGGCCGGTTGAATAGTCTACCAAATAGTCATTTCCCTCAATTAAAGGTGTTCCATTTGAGGTTACCTTTACCGAACCTTTAGGTGCATTGAAACAACTCAATTGTATCTCGTTGCTTGCCGAACCTTTAAAACTACCTCGAATAAAAAATTTGTTTTTGGTAGCTTTTTGCTGTGCAGCCCATCGGGTCGAATCATATAATTCATCAAAAGCATAATAGTTGGCATTGGCACCATTAGGGTCTTTAAACTTGCTTCGTAAAAATTTGCCAAAGGGTTCCAGTACGGGAAATATAATTCTGCCTTGTTGTGGAGATATGGTAATTCCTTCAATCCAGTCAAACTGTCCATCAGGTTGTGCTTCTAAGTTACTATTAACTCGGTCTATATTTAACACCCGCACCAAGGGAAGACCTTGGAGTTTGGGTTCGTCTTTGGCTGGCAAATATATCATATCAGCATTCGATGGGTCATCGGCATACCATACGTTCAATTTAAAATCTTGTTTTTGTATCTGATAGCTTCCCACTGAATATATATTTTTCATCATCAGTTTCCAGTTGGGCAAATCGGGGCGGATAGAGATCGGTTTCAAAAGTTTTAAAAACAATACATTTGGGCTTTGTCTATCGGTAGGAACCTGTCTCGAAAATTCACCTACCTGATAGGGCTGGCCGCCTATTTCGTATTCAAAAGCCACCGCCAAAACCTCATCATTATTTAAGGTTTGATTGAGTGAAATGTAGCCAAGTTGCGTATGGAAAGTAAATTCATTGGGGTTAAGTTGGCGGGCAAAGTTTATTAACTGATAGTCATCTATTTGCTTCATCTTATTAGTTTGCGTGTTCTGTTGAAGCTCGTTCACACTTTTAAAAGTAGATCGGAAATTGACATTGTTAGTAAGTGTTTTGTAGAGGTCGTTTGCAATATTTTCGGGGAATACCTTGGCAGGGGTCGCAGTAATTTGTTTGTTATATATATGTGCTGCGTCTTCGCCCAGATCCATAAAGCCCATAATGTCGCGGGCATTGTCCACAGCACTCGTGCGGTTGGTAACCCATACCTCCACACGGGTAACTCTTACGGGGCTTTGCACCAAAGGAGGTCTATCAAGAAACGCTTCATAATGGTCGCGGAAATATTGCGAAAGGAAATAATGTTTGTTTTGTTCGTATTGGTCGCACTGTATATCAAAAGGAGTGATTTGTGCACCACCTTGCACCGTAACTTCACTCGCCCTACTTTTTTGTTGCGAGAACAAAACGGTAGATGTAAGTCGGCCAAATTGAAATTTTACTTTTGCTCCAAACAGGCTTTGGCTACCTGGAATTAAAGTGCCATTAAGCGGCATGCTCACATTACCCACTTCTATCTTTTTAAGAATACCATCTTCCTTTCCATCCCAATTTAATTTCATTTGGTTTTCAAAATCGAATAGGGCTTCAGTATTATAGTTGGTATTAATTTTAAATTTGTCGCCAATGCTACCCGCCACATTTAATTGTATTTTTTGTTTAAAATCGAACTGTGCATTACGCTGTTGGCGGCTATTAAGAATAGGGTTTCTAATTAAATTATATATTCCACCAAAAGTGAGCTCGGCTGAGCCCGTAGGTTTGATTTCAACTTTACCATTGCCAAAAAAGTCTTGAAAGGTTTTACCCGGTATAAATAGTGGAGGGATAGTTCCGCCACTGCTTCTCACAAAATTTTGTGCTTTTGCACGTTGCTTGAAATAATTCTTGTTCTGTTCCTCATCTTTTATTTTGGAATAATCTTCGAGCGAAATAGTTTCGGGAGTGCCCACAGGGGTATTACCTATGGATTGCTTCTTGGTATAAAATTTACCACTGCTATCCAGTTCGTAGGTGGTTTTTATTATATCGGGTTCTTTTAAGTCGAATGCTTTTTTACGGGGTTTGTCCCACGATTGGCGGGGCCAGTTCTTAAAACGTGTTGAGTCACCAGGCTTAGCGACTTGTTTTTCCGATTTATGAAAGCTTAAAAATTTGACATTTGCCCCAAAAGCTAATGCAGTGGTGATGCCCAAAAAGAGCATAATGGCTCCGACACTTTTGCCCAAAACCTTGTTCTGTTGAATGCTTTGTTTTTCTCTCACAGTACTTTAAGTGCTTGTTTGATGATATCTTCAGTGTTTTGGTTTTGCAAATTTAATTTAGTCAAGGTTTTTTCTACAGCTACTCGGTTAAAGCCCAGTGTTACCAGTGCTTCCATGGCCATTCGTTGGTTTGCGTTGCCAGGTGTGGCAGGCATCGAGTGCTCGCCGTTCAGCCCTTCTTTAGATAGTTTCGATTGTAAGTCAATCACAATTCTTTGGGCTGTTTTCTCACCGATACCTTTAATAGATTTTAACAAACCTACATTTCCGTTTACTATGGCATTATATAGTTCTCCGGGGTTTAGACTCGATAGCATCATACGGGCGGTATTGGCTCCTACACCGTTCACCAAAATAAGCTGGCGGAAAAGATTCCTTTCCGCTTCGTCCACAAAACCATATAGTGTATGACCATCTTCTTTGATACTCAAATGCGAAAACAACAAGCCATTTTTTTGGTCTTTGATTTTCTCGAAAGTATATAACGAAATGTGCAGACAGTAGCCAACTCCATGGCAATCAACCACTACATAAGCGGGTGTAACTTGTATAAACTGTCCTTGAATGTGAGCAATCATCCTACCTTGGTCCAAATATAATCAGCAAATATACGCGAAAACGCAATTTAGGTAGATGTGTTACATAATTTAATAATAAGGAATGTTAAAAAAGTGTTTTGAAATAGTAAGACCATAAAAAGTAAAAAATGGTTGCATTGGGGTGTAAATATTTTTTTGTGAGCGTTGCATCAAAGATGGAAAGCACGTTGCTTGTTGTTGGGTCGCAAAAAGATTCGGGGAACCATCTATAAAAATCCTACACACTTTCAGCAGATTGCCACGTTTCAGTTTGAAGAACGATTAGCCGCGGAGAACGCTATGAAGGTATACTATAAAACCTCGTTCAACTCCACAATTTCTTCCAATTGCAAATTCAAGTTTTCTGTATCACCCATACCAGGTTTTTCTTCAGGCTCGCCACTTATTTGGAAACCTATGACATTGATGTTTTTTGCAAGTGTTTTATATAACCCAGCTTCAAAATTAAAACCCAAATATATATTTTTATTTGCAGCAAATTGTTCCAAAAAACTATAATAGATGGGTGAATATTTTCCATTAAAAACATAGTAAATCAAGTGGTGAGAAATCCTATTCAGTCGAGAAATTTGCGATAGGAAATTTTCATTCTCACAATGCACTGCTACAAATATTTCTTTGTCTAATTCGAATAATTTTTCATCAAAAGCACTGAGTGGGATTTGTATCGCATCAAGGGGTAAAATACCGCACACACCTTGAATGGTTTCAAAATCTGCGTCATTAAATTCCCCAATATATTTTGGCCCAGTAAGCCAACCCGCAATTTCTTTGGCCTTCAATACATTTATATAATTAGGCGATTCAGCATCGAAACAAAAACCCACCCAATCAGCCATTGCAGCAGCGGCAAAACGGGCTGCTGTGAGGTTGCTGATATTTGAAAACTTGAGTTCGTACATTATAATGATTTAGTAGATTGCCACCTCGGCCATTATTGTGAGTACTATAATAGAATCTGTAGGACAAGTAGTTTTTAATTTTACCTCCTTCTCTTGACTTCCGTTCAACCATTTTTGCGGCAAAAATTTCACGATTACAGAATCTGTTTTGCCTGCTTTTATATAATACTCGGGATATTTCACCGTGGTACAACCGCAGCCCGCCTTTGAATTTTTAATCAGAATAGAATCCTTAGAGTTATTCGTAAATCTAAATATGGCGGTCTTTTCCCAAGGTGCTTTCAATAAGCCAAAATCAACAACTTTTTTTTCGAAAACTAAGCAAGAACCTTGATGACTTTGAAAAGCCATGATGCAAAACGAAACAAGTATGATATATATAAACTTTCGCATCTATTATAAAAACATCACATCCGTAATCAATTTCATTTTGGCTTGCTCGTTCACCATCTCTATTATTTTCGATTTGCTCATTTCAAATTCATTCCTAAGTACACTGCTATCCAAATGCACATACATACATTTTTGCTTGATATATATTTTCAGCGTGTGCTTAGCAACTACCTTGCCCATTATGTTTTCCCAGGTACTCATAATGTCATACCTCGCCATAGGTTCTTTTAACCTAAACTTGTTGAGCATTTGCTGCATGGCATCCGATAAGGTAGTATGGTCTTTCGCCATTTGCTTCAAAAATAAGTATTATAAAATTATTGGCCTAATATATATGCAAACATTAAGGGGGCCACAATTGATGCATCCGATTCTATTATAAATCTTGGGGTTTCTTTGCTCAGTTTTCCCCAGGTAATTTTTTCATTGGGCACCGCACCACTATAGCTTCCATAGCTAGTTGTGGAATCGGAAACTTGGCAGAAGTAGGCCCAAAAAGGAACATCATGCCATTCCAAATCTTGATACATCATAGGTACCACACATATAGGAAAATCGCCGGCTATGCCTCCACCTATTTGATAGAATCCAACGCCTTGACCCGCAGAATTATTTCTGTACCATTCACTCAACCAAACCATATAATCAATTCCCGATTTCATGGTGGTAGATTTGAGTTCGCCTTTTATACAATAACTGGCAAATATATTTCCCATGGTACTGTCTTCCCAACCTGGGCATATAATAGGCAGATTGCGTTCGGCGGCTGCAAGCATCCAACTATTTTTGGGATCAATTTCATAATACTGTTCCATCTCGCCGCTGTTTAGCATTTTATACATATATTCATGCGGCAAAAAACTGGTTCCAGCATCTTGTGCATCTTTCCACTGTTTATGTATATGTTTTTGTATGCGACGAAAAGCTTCCTCTTCGGGAATGCAAGTATCAGTTACACGATTATAGCCTTGCTCGAGCAAAGCCCATTCATCATTGGCACTTAATTCTCTATAATTAGGCACGCGTTTGTAATGGCTGTGTGCCACAAGATTCATAATATCTTCTTCCAGGTTAGCACCTGTGCAACTTATTATATCAACTTTTCCTTGACGAATCATTTCAGCGAGACTAATTCCAAGTTCAGCGGTACTCATCGCACCTGCAAGGGTAATCATCATTTTACCACCTTTTTCTAAATGAACTCTGTAAGCTTTCGATGCATCGACCAATGCTGCGGCATTGAAGTGTAAATAATTTTTTTCGATAAATTGTGATATAGGTCCTGACATGTTTTGTGTTTTAATTCGACTGCAAAAATATGGGGTTATATGCAGATTTGACAAATTAGCCTTGCCTGTACGTACACGAACTTGTCAAATCAAAGCATGCCCAGCAAGATTTGACAACTTTACGTTCGACGATGCGAGGCAAAGTTGTCAAATCTGGCTAAACAAATTATTGATGATTTCAAATTCATTCTCATTCTTAATCGTGAGCACCATCGAATGTATTTTTTGTTCGCACAAATTGGTTATGATATTTTTGATTTCCTCGTAACTTCCAACTATATAAGGGCAATCGGCATATTTGTTTTTGAAAGGGTCCAACCAATATTGGGGGAAAGTTTCAGATACTTCTGTTTGCATTTCAGTATTCAGGCGGTCTTTCCAATCGGTTTGATTTCCGATCATCGACATTTTTAACAGCTTTTGTCCGAATCGGTCTGCGGGATATAACTCATTTGCCGCTTGCCATGCCTCTTCATTTGTGGGCCTAGCAATAATTCCCAGAGCCAAACTTTTATGATATACTTTTTGCAAATCGTCTTGTACTGAAGGAAGCATTTGCATTTGCGTAAACCCACTATTTTTAATTAAGCTTAGTGCATGTTCCGATTCGCCTGCAATAATAATTTCGGGCATTATGGACTTCTCAATTTGCCCTTCGAGCGAGGCTTGTTTTATGATATAATATTTACCTTCATAACTCACTGGGCCATTGGTGGCCAGGAACAATTGTATAATTTCAATATACTCAGCCAATCGTTGATATCTCTGCTCATGGATTAGATTGTCATTAAGTTGAACAAGGTCGGCTTGGGCCGAGCCCGTCACACAATTAATATATAATTTGCGGTTATATAATTTGCTTAATGAAAATATTTTACGGGCAGCGGCAAATGGATGGACATAAATGGGGTTGAGTGCCACGATAGGCGATATATTACTATGTTCACACAGATATTGAGCCCAAACCCAAGTATCAAAAGCATCGTAGCCCGAGGTGCTACATAACATTCCTTCGCACGCAAACTTATCGCTCCAACCAATCACGTCTTTGTGGTTTTGCAAATACGTGTCGAAAGTATAGCTGCGATGCGGGTGCGTAAAAATTTTAACGGTATGGTCTTGGTAGTTTATGTTCATGGAAAAACAGGTCAAAGGTATGGGCTTAATTACTGCGAATTGGCGATGGAAAACAATCTGGTTTACAATGTGTTGAAAATTAAATAATTCTATTTTGTTGATTAGTTAACTTTTGCGTTTTACTTTTCGCCACAATAAATTACAATAGCTATATGGATTGGAAAAGGTTCAATGGTGAAAAAATAAAAAATGATATTGTACTCGAAGTGGAGAAAACACTTCTTGCAGAAACTGCTGCAGGCCACAAACTAAAAGTATGTATCGGTACCGATTCGCAGGTAAAAGGCGAAGTAATAGAGTTTGCTACGGTTATCGTTTTTGTGCGGGAGAAACACGGTGGTTTTATGTTCATCAGCATGGACAAAAAACGCCAAAAAATGGGCATTAAGGAACGGATGATTACCGAAGTAGCCATGAGTATAGAAATTGCCTACAAGCTTTGTCCCCTATTGGAACAATACAGTGTTGATTTAGAAGTTCACGCAGATATAAACACCAATCCTTCATTCAAATCGAACACCGCACTAAGCGAAGCTATGGGATATATATTAAGCATGGGTTTTGTTTTTAAAGCCAAACCCGATGCATTTGCCAGTAGTTACTGTGCCAATAAGATGGTGCATTAATCCATTGCCGTTGACTTAAGTCAACGGCAATGGATATCTTTGCAGCTTAATTATGAGACGCAAGCACAAAAAGTATATTACCCAAACATTTGAAAATCTTGAGATAACCAATTCTGGCGGATTGGGCCAAAGTATCGCACGCCGAGATAACCTGGTGGTGTTTGTGGACCGAGCAGTGCCAGGCGATATAGCCGATGTATATATTTATAAAGAAGAGAAAAAAGCAGTATGGGGAACTATTGTAAAACTACACCATGCATCGCCCAATAGGGTTGAACCTTTTTGCGAACATTATAGTATTTGCGGTGGCTGTAAATGGCAGCAGATGGATTATGCTACCCAGCTCAAATACAAGCACCAACAGATAGTGGATGCTTATGAACGCACTGGTAAAATTCCCTATAAAGAATTACTGCCTATTATAGCATCTGAGCATACCAAATATTATAGAAATAAATTACAATATTCTTATACCAACAAAGCTTATATGGAGGTGTTCGATAAGGACAATCCCGACCACATGGGCAAGCCTGCACTTGGTTTTCATATCCCCAATAAGTTTGATAAAGTATTCGATGTAAACAAATGTCATTTGATGCATGACTTGCATAATAATATGCGAAATTTTTTGCGGGATAAAAGTTTAGAACTGGGTTATACTTTTTATGACCTTAGGCAAAATACAGGATTGATGCGGGAAGTGATGTTCCGCAATACTATTGACGGGCAATGGATGGTGCTTATGGTGTTTGCTGAACCCCAAATGGAAGCTATCGACAAACTATTACAACTTTTACACCAACAATTTTCGCAAATAAGTTCCTTATATTATACTATCAATCAAAAAACAAATGACAGTTATGATGGCTTGGAAATGATATATTATAGTGGCAATCAATTTTTGACTGAAACTTTAGGCGATTATAAATTTAAAATTCATCCCAAATCTTTTTTTCAAACAAATCCGGTACAGGCTTTAAAATTATATGAAACCACTAAGTTGTTTGCCAATTTGCAGGGCTATGAAAACGTATATGATTTATATTCGGGAACTGGCACAATTGGGCTGTATGTATCGAAACATTGCAAACAGGTAACGGGTATAGAATACGTGCAAGAAGCGGTGCACGATGCTTATGAGAATGCAAGAATAAATGATGTGAGCAATGCCAAGTTTTTTGCAGGCGATATGGTGAAGGTGTTAGATGAAGCGTTTGTTGCAGCCCATGGCCGCCCTGATTTAATAATAACCGACCCACCCCGAGGGGGCATGCACCCCGATGTAGTGAAAAAAATTATGGAGTTAGCACCCAAAAGAATTGTATATGTGAGTTGTAATCCTGCTACACAGGTGCGGGATTTGGCTTTAATGCTTGATAAATATGATGTTGAGAGGGTTCAGCCTGTCGACATGTTCCCACATACCCACCATGTGGAATGTGTAACTGAGCTGGTTTTGAAACCATAAAAATATTTTTTTTGCCAAGCAACTAAATTTGTCACTTAAAAGTCATTAATTTGCATAACTTTTTAATCAATTAATAAAAAACGGAAATGAAAAAAATTTACTTTATACCATTAATGGTTCTGGCTTGGTTTGCCTTCACCGTATTTGAGGTTATTTCGCGTGAGACGCACGATTCTTCTAGTTTAGCTAAAACAGGTGCTCCTGGTGAAGGGCTTTGTAACGACTGCCATGGCGGAAGTCAGCCCAATTCAGGTATAGGGATTACCTCATTCAGCTTAGGAACAAATGGAGATAATAGGTATTTCAATGACGCCACGGGCAGTGATAACCGCATTGATATTACGTTTACCGGAGGCTCCCGTAAATTTGGTTTTCAAATGACGGCCTTGGACAAGAACAATAAAGCTGTGGGCCATTTTTGGGCTCCAAATACGTATGTTGACTCAGGCTTTAAAAACAACCGTTATTATGGTTTCCAGAGCTTCGGCGGAACTTCATTTCCCAATTCAGGCGGGGCTCAATGGGTGATTATGTGGCATTCCCCGCTCAATTATACAGACCCTGTCCATTTTTACACCGCATACAATCAAGCCAATGAAGATTTCACCACAGATGGTGACCGCATATATACACGCCACGATACTGCATTTGTAGACCCTCTGGTTGCTATTGCAATGGCCAAAAAAAATCCCGCAGCTTTCAATGCGTTTGTTACTGCCAACCATAAAATACAAATAGCTTTTGAACCTGAAAAATCTATGAATGTATTGGTTGATTTATATAATATGAACGGCCAAAAAGTTCAAACCCTCCTAAACAGAGAAATGAAACCGGGGGTAACGGAACAAACAATCGATATTCCTGCCCATATCTCTAGTGGCATTTATTTGATAAACTGCGAAAGTAATGGCACAAGGGTGGTAAGGAAGATTTTTATAAATTAAAAGTATTATAAAACTATTATATAAAACCGGTCAAGGAATGGCCGGTTTTTTTTATGTTTAGAACGTCATTCTGAGAATTGCTTCAATTCGAAGAATCTGCATTCGCGTTCAACAGATTCTTCGTTGGAAGCCAACTCAGAATAACGGATAACCGATAACAACCATGCAAAACATAGCATTAAAAAACATACACCAAGATATACAAAAGCTTGTTATTGATACAGGAAACTTTATTAGAAACGAAGGGCTTAATTTTGACCTAGGCGTAGTGGAAACAAAAAGCTTCAACCAATTGGTATCGTATGTAGATAAAACTGCCGAAGAAAAATTGGTGAAAGGGCTATTACAAATATTGCCGACAGCAGGATTTATTACCGAAGAAAAAACAATTAACCGCAAAGGCGACCGTTATACTTTTGTGATAGACCCACTTGATGGTACTACCAATTTCGTGCATGGTCTTCCAGTCTTCAGCGTGAGTGTGGGCCTGATGGATGGAAATAAATTAGTGGCGGGATATGTATTTGATGTTTGTCAAAATTGGCTATTTCATGGATACGAAGGTGGCACTGCGATGCTGAATGATAGTATTATACAAGTATCGAAAGCGGCAAAAATGGAAGATGCATTAATGGCCACCGGTTTCCCTTATTATGATTTTGTGCAAATGCCCGAATATATAGAAGTGCTGAAAGTACTGATGAGGGAAACACACGGACTGCGAAGAATGGGTTCGGCGGCGATAGATTTGGTATATACAGCTTGTGGCAAATTTGATGGTTTTTTCGAGTATGGTCTACAACCTTGGGATGTGGCAGCAGGGGCATTTTTGGTAAAACTTGCGGGAGGTAAGGTAGCCGATTTTAAAGGCGGGGACGATTATCTGTTTGGTAAAACTATTATAGCGGGTAATCCCCAAATATTTGAGAGTTTAACGAAGTTGATTGAGGAGAAATTTGAGAATTAATACCGAAACTCTATAATAATAGTCCAAAAAAAGGGGGACTAATCCTCCCGCATCCCGATAATTATCGGGATTAAGCGGGGCTTTCGGGATGTAGTTCGGCATTGCCATTCTACAAAGTAATCCGCCACAGGCGGAGAACTATTATAGTTTAAGAATTGGTATTACAATCAGTTAAAGACGAAACGAAGAATTTCATGATACCGAGCTATAAGTTAGGTGAATATTCCCAACAGATTCTTCGCCCGAAGCGGGTCCGATAGCAATCGGACTCAGAATGACGTATATGTTATACTATTTCGCAACCACTAATTTTTGCGTATTCAAATTCTGCTGCTTTTCGTTTACAATATGTATATAATAAATGCCGTTAGCTAGGTTTGAAGTTTCTATCATAAAAGAATATTTCCCTTCGGGGAGCGTTGCGTTGCTAAGTGTTTTCAACCATTTCCCTTCGGTATCATACACATCAATTTTAATTTTTCCAGTATGCCTAATACTAAAATCCAAGTGGGTATACTCTAAATTGACAGGGTTGGGATATATAGTTGCATTTAATAAAGGTTCAATGGGGTTTTCTATGCTATTCGGGTTGCAATAAATTAAGCGGGTCATCCTGTTTGCATAATCGCCAAAAACAGAAGCCCCTTGTACCCTCTTTAATGCATAAGAAGTATGCGTAACCACCGCAGGGCAATAGTTTCCATTCCACCTGCAAATACCTGTGTAATCACCCCAACGTTCGTCGGTCTGACTACCTTGACTATTATAATACCAATTGCCTGATTTTATAAGTGTGGGAGGAGCCCAGGTAAAATCTTGTTCGATAGTAGTATAATAAGCAGAAGGATACATTTTTTTGGAAGATACGAGGAAGGTCATAGCTATGGTATTGTCCCAATCGCCATAACCTATCGAAGCAATATTGGGGAACCCAAAGCTTGCTTGGTAACCACTAAGCGAGGATGAATCAATTTTTCCCGTTTTTGTATTAAACCTGCATAATAATAAACTTGCATATCCATTGGTATAAATATCAGCATGAAAACAAAAGAATATATAATTCTTCAAAGTAAACGCACCTAAAATTCTGCAATCATTATTGATTAATTGTTTTGCATTGGGCGAACCTAGCATCAACGCTTGCATAGGGACACTATAATTGAACGAGGTATTATATTGTGTAACTTTAAAAACTGCCTTGCCTGAGTTGAGTGAATCAGTAATCTGACTGATGTCAATTTCGTTTCCACCCCCTTTAATACTATTTACAAAATACATTCCTGGCCCTGAAAGAGATTGTCCGTGGCCAACGGGATATAAGGAAAACAAGGGGTCTTGAAACACTGTTTCCAAGGTATCGTAGATTTTATATTTTAAATTGCCCCCACCCTTATAACCCGTTTGTTTCACTATTTGAAAAATAACGGAGCCTTTGCTTGCTCCGGCATCTGTGAATTTATTTCCGCACACAAATAAATCATTTTCAGAAACTGCAATGTTGGGAAAATCGAACCATATACCTTGGTTGTTTACATTGCCACTTAAATGATATATAAACCATTTGCCAGTAGGATCGCCACTGGTAGAAAAGCATATAACTACTTTAGAGGTGCTTGCCGTTTTGCCTTGTAAAAATACCAAAATAAAACGGTCGTACACCCAATCATAAATCACTTTGGGGTCATAAGAAAAAGCAGACCCGTCCATTGTAAATGCGGGCAATGTATATGTTTTTATTCGGGTATTACTTTTATCATAAAAGTTCACGGTTGAATTAGCTGCTGCTACCACAAACCCAGCCCGCGACACCGCTACCGTATTGTCGCTGGGGCTGCCACCATCGTAGGTGCAACCATCCACGTCAGATTCGATTGAAGCTGTACTTGCCACATTGGTTTTATAGGAAGTATTCAAATCTATTCCCATATCTGGGCCAGGATTTTGAGCAATTAATTTTTTTCGTTTGGCAATAACTTTTTCCAGTTCAGGGTCTTCTTCTTCGAGGTTTCTTTGCACAATAGCCACATTCCACACACCGCTGTCATTTTTGGGGTCAAATACTTGAATAGATTCTGAGTATAATATTTCACTTCCAACGCAAACAGTTTTTGCACCGGGTAATATATCCATTTGGCAAACCGCGTTTTTTGTAGTCATCAAAAAACATATAGTAATGCTGATAGTAAATAATCTCAATTTCATAATAATGGCTGTAAAGATACAACAGATATTTGAAATGGGGAAAACACCTGTATCAGTTTTGTGTCAAAGAAACCTTATCATTCCGTTCCGATAACTATCAGAAGGGCGAGGCTCGCCGACGGCGGGTGCGATGTCGTCCCTTAGTACTTCGTTGGTGAGCAGTAGCTGTCTCCTACTCCCGATAGCTATCGGAAGACATGACAAAAATCAAACAATACTCTGCAATAGCTTGTCAGTATATAGCGATTTCGGATTATTGAATACCTCCTCTGTACTGCCATAATCTTCCACTTGCCCTTTTTGCAATACCAAGATTTGATGCCCCATAAAACGGGCTACGCTCAAATCGTGCGTGATGAATAAGTATGATAACTGCAATTCGTCTTGCAAATCTTTGAGCAAATTTAGGACTTTTGCTTGTACCGAAACATCTAGAGCAGCAACACTTTCGTCGCATACTATAAATTGTGGATTGAGTGCCAAGGCTCGTGCAATACAAACCCTTTGTCGCTGCCCGCCGCTTAATTGGTGCGGATAGCGTTTGGCAAAATCGGCAGGCAAACCAACTTTTTCCAGTAAATAAATTACTTTCTCATTTATCTTTATACTTTTGTCTCTATACACCTCAAAAGGTTCCCCTATAATAGTTTCAATTTTATGTTTTGGATTTAGCGAAGAATAAGGATCTTGAAACACCATTTGCAAATGCCTGCGATAATTTCTATATTGTGCTTCGTTTAATTTTGCAAGGTCAGTATTATTATACAATATTTCGCCAGCAGTGGGTTTAATTAATCCCAATAACATGCGGCCTACGGTTGATTTGCCCGAGCCGCTCTCGCCCACCACGCATAGAGTCTGGCCTTTGTAAACTGTAAAACTCACATCGCTTACTGCCGTGAATTCTGGGGCTTTGGCAAATATTTTTTTACTAGGAAGTTTATAAGTTTTATATAATGATTTTCCTTCTAATAATATTTCATTTGAAGTATTATATATGATAGTTTTGGGCTCTACATTTTCACCCGAAACAGGCAGTCTTTTACTATTATAGTTTTTCGAAGGTCGGCAATTAATCAAATTAATAGTATAGGGGTTTTGCGGATTATTGAACACCGATTTCATTTCGCCACGTTCTACAATCTCACCTGCTCTCATCACCATTACTTTTTGTGCCAGGTGGTTCACCAAATTCAAATCGTGACTGATAAATATGAGCGACATATTTCTATCTTTCACCAATTTCAATAATAATTCAACCACTGTTTTTTGCACTGTAACATCTAATGCAGTAGTAGGTTCATCGGCAATTAATAGTTGCGGGTTCGACGATAATGCCATGGCAATCATCACACGTTGTCTTTGTCCGCCACTCAATTGGTGTGGATACGATTGCCATATTCTTTCAGGGTCTGGCAATTGTACTTCTTCAAACAATTTAATCGTAGCTGCCTTTGCTTCTGTTTTTTTTTTGCCCAAATGCTTTTTGATTCCTTCGGCTACTTGCCAACCACAAGTATATGCTGGATTGAGCGAACTCATCGGCTCTTGAAATACAAATCCTATTTGCTTTCCCCTGATATGTTCTAATTGTTTTTCACTTAGTTTTAATAAGTCTGCAGTTTTTCCTTCACTATTAGTAAATATAGCTTCACCCGTAATTTTGGTAGTATGTTTATCTAATAATTTGAGTATTGAAAAACAAGTAATGGATTTTCCAGAACCGCTCTCACCTACAACGCCAAGTATTTCGCCATGCCCCAGTTCAAATGATATATCTTTTACCGCAGGCGTATTTTGTCCTGCAAATGATATACTGAGGTTTTTTACACGAAGCATATATTATAATAGTTTTTTCATTGTGATGTTGAGTTTTTCAATGTCATGTTGTCCCAATAATTATCGGGCTTATCGAAACATTGCATTGATAAACATAATGCTCCTTATATTATTGTTGTCGTGCTTTTTTGTCATGCTGAACCGATAGCTATCGGGATAATCGAAGCACGACAAAAAATAAACTATGATATACTTTCAAAACCAAGATATGAATGTAATACTTTTGGAAGTATAATACCTTCGGCGGTTTGGTTATTTTCGAGCAATGCGGCTACAATTCTAGGCAATGCCAATGCTGAACCGTTGAGTGTGTGAGCCAATTTTGTTTTGCCATCACTCTTATATCTTAGTTTTAATCTGTTACTCTGAAACGATTCAAAGTTTGAAACTGAACTTACTTCTAACCAACGTTCTTGTGCAGCACTCCACACTTCCATATCATAAGTATGTGCAGATGCAAAACTCATATCACCCCCACATAAACGCAGCACACGATAAGGTAGTTCCAATTTTTGCAAAAGACTTTGAACATAGTTACTCATTTGTTCCAATATATCATAACTTTCATCGGGATGGGCAATCTGTACAATCTCCACTTTATCGAACTGGTGTAAGCGATTGAGTCCGCGTACATGGGCTCCCCAACTACCCGCTTCCCTGCGGAAACAAGGTGTATATCCCACATTTTTTACAGGTAAATCTTCTTCACGCAAAATCACATCTCTATATAAGTTTGTAATAGGAACTTCTGCAGTGGGAATACAATATAAATTATCGGCAGGCATATAATACATTTGTCCTTCCTTATCGGGCAGTTGCCCAGTGCCGTATCCTGAATCTTCGTTCACTAAAATAGGTGGTTGTATCTCCATAAAACCCTGCTTCAATGCTTCATCTAAAAAAAAATTGATGAGGGCACGTTGCAGTCTCGCACCTTTGCCTTTATATACAGGAAATCCTGCACCTGTTATTTTATTTCCAAGTTCAAAATCTATTATATCATATTGTGAAATTAAATCCCAGTGCGGCTTGGCACCATCATATAGTTTTTTTATTTCACCATGTTCTAATACTATTTCATTTTCTTCTGGAGTTTTACCTGCGGGTACGCTTGTGTGTGGTAAGTTGGGCAACAGAATCATCATTTTCTGTTGCTCATCTTCCAAAGATTTCAATTGCTCCTCTAACGATTTATTTTGTTCTTTAATTTCCAAGGTGCGGGCACGCATTCCCTCAGCTTCATCTTTTTGCCCCGCCTTCATCAGGTCACCAATTTGTTTCGACAATACATTAAGTTCGTTCAAGTTGGCCTCCACCCCACCTTGGCACTTGCGGCGTTGCTCGTCAGTATTTATAATATTGTCCACGAGTTCAGGCTGCTTGAAATTTTTCTTGGCAAGCCCCGCCAATACTAGCTCTTTTTGCTCGCGAAGTAATTGTATTTGTAACATGGTTTATAGGTTTTGGGCTGCAAAGATAGGAATGTAATGGTTAATTACTGTCGGCTGAAGCACGACGGGTATGGATAGGATAAGGGAGGTTTTGGGCCTTGTTTGTAATTTAAAAAGATTTAAGAATAAGCACTAACGAAGTATAAGGTGCGAAGTTTTATAACCCAGGCAACCATCATAATAATTTTGTAGATGTCTCCTACCGTCGACATGACAAAATACGAGGAACATGGTGCGTCAGCCACTTTTAATACGATTGCTATCGGGACTTCATTCGTTAATCCTTGAAAAAGATAAATTAATTTTATAGAAAAATATGAAGGACGGCACATTGATTGTAAGTTGGAGTATCACAATATGAATAAAAAAAATACTTTATATATATTTATTGGTTTCTTATTATTTGCTCACATTTGCAAAGCGGACGATAACTATATAAACAAGCTGGAACAACAACTAAAAACCAAAACCGATACTGCAAAAGCAAATACACTGAACGATTTATGTTGGCTTTATCGCAGACAAATACCCGAAAAAGCATTACAATATGGAGCAGAGGCTTTAAAAATAAGTGAACAGTTACATTACAATAAAGGCATTGCTTATTCTTATAAAAATCAGGGTGTAGTATATTGGATTAAGGCTGATTATTATATAGCAAAAAAGTATTATAATAATGCATTAAGGAAATTTGAGGAATTGAAAAATAATGTTGAAATTGGGAATATTCACAATTTATTCGGATTAATTTATGCCGACCAAGGCAATTATAAAGAAGCAATATATAGTTATAAGAAATCATTTGAACTATTTACACAAATAAATGATGATGATGGAAAAGCTAAGGCAAATTCTAATTTGGGAATTGTATATTACCACCTCAACCAATTTGATAAAGCACTAGATAGATATCTGTTCGCACTAAAAGTATATGAAAATAAAAACGACAAATTCGCACTATCGAATGTATTTACCAATATAGGTATTATTTATCTCAATCAAAATAATTTCTCACAAGCTTTAAAATATTATCAGTCGTCTTTACTTATAGATATGGAATTAAATGATATAGCAGGTACTGGAAAAAGTTATACAAATATGGGAGTCTGTTATTTTGATATGGAGCAACTTGATAGCTCCTTTGCGTACCACCTTAAAGCAATGGCCGCATACAAACAAATTGGCGATAAAAAAGGAATATCAGAAACTTATATTAATATTGGTGAATTATTCTTCCAAAGAAAGAATATGGCTGAGGCTGAGAAGTATTTGTTAGCGGCTTTACAACTTAAAAAACAAATCGGAGATCAATCTGGAGAAGTAGTAGCGAATATTAATTTAGGCAGATTGTATATCGACCAAAAACTATATAATAAAGCCCTCAACCATATGTTATTTGCGTTACCTTTAGCTACGCAAATAAACTCATTAAAATATCAAGCTGAAGCAAATTTGTACATATCAAAAGTATATGAAGAACTCCAACAACCAATTAAAGCATTATCATACTTTAAAGCATTTAACACTTTAACTGACAGTATTAATAACGATGAGTCACGCAATAAATTATTAAATTTACAAATAGCTTTTGAAACGGATAAGAAAGAGCAAGAAATAGAATTGCTCAAAAAAGAATCTATTATAGAAACGAATAAAAAAAGAGCTTATGCCATAGGCGGTGTGCTACTCACTTTATTGGCGGTAGTCATAATCAGTAGACAAAGATTAAAACATCAAAAAGAAAAAAAGATAGCTGAAAGTGAATTGGAAAAAAATACAATTAAACAAGAGGCGTTGCAATTAGAACTTGATAAACTAGAAATCGAATTGACCTATAATAAACAAGCCCTGATTACGTTTACGAAAAACATGATAGAAAAAAATGATTTGCTAGAACAATTGAGAGAGCAGGTAACTGAATTGGAATCGAATAATCAAAACAATATTAGAATAGAAAAAATAAATGAACTTACAGAATCTAGAATTATAACAGATGATGACTGGGAAAAATTCAAAAAATTATATACCAAAGTTTACCCAACATTTATGATTCGTGTGAAAGAAATCTATCCTACAATTACCCAAGCTGAAATAAGACTTGCTGCTTTGATTGGATTAAAATTATCATCAAAAGAAATTGCTTCCATGATTGGAATATCGGTTGACAGTGTAAAAAAGGCACGTCAACGATTGCGGAAAAAAATAAAATTAGAAACTGATGACGATTTAGATTCTCATATTTTGAATCTGCTTAATTCTAAATAAAAATTCTGATATATAAACAGTTATCTTGTTGTACCCCTTTTTGTCTTGCCCTATTTTGTTACCAATATTGGTTGTCTGCACGTGTTTTGCCAAAAATAAAATTCACCATTAAAAACAAAATAATTATGCAATTTAAAAAACTATTTCTATTATCAGCACTGGCAACATTTATTACCAGTAATTCCTATGGGCAAACTGTAAAAAATGCCAATGTAGCTTTAGGTAACTTATCGACCAATCTTTATTTCGATAGTTATGACGACAATACAAAAACAGTGAAGAATTTAAACTTCACTGCCTTATGTGATGGTTCAAATTCAGCAGAAATAACAGAGGCTTTTACTATTAAAGTATATATATGGGATGGTTCAAATCCTACGTTTGTAAAAACCTACAATAATGATGGTTTATATCATTTTGGAGCCAAAGAATATGCAAATCAAGATATTGATTTAAGTGGTTTACAACTTGCAGCTGGCACTTATCGTTTGGGCGTATTTGTGGATGCAGACAATGCTATTCCTAACCCTCCAGATGATCCTACTGACAATGCTTACCTTACCCAAGGCAATATAGTTTTTACACCTAAAAGTGGAAATAATAGCATTACAGCAAAACAAAGTATTTTTAGTTCTGTTTCTGTATTCCCGAATCCTGCTACTGAGCAAATAAATGTCAAATGGGATGCAACTGAAAAATTAGATTTGGTAACTATTGCTAACATGAATGGGCAAATTGTCAAACAAATTACTTTCAGCAATAATCAAAATTTAACTACAATTAATACTACAGATTTGCCAATTGGTATTTACACACTTACCATGCATTCTGCTGCAATTATATCAGTTCAAAGATTTAGTATAGTTACCAATAAATAATATTATATTTACATTTAATAGCGAGAGATTAAAAGTATCAAATACTGCTAAATGAGAAGTATTTGATACTATTTTTAAATATTATACCAATTCTTAAACTAAAATAGTTCTCCACCTGTGGCGGATTGGTTTGTAGAATGGTAATGCCGAACTACATCCCGAAAGCTTTCGGGATTAGTCCCTTTCTTTTGGACTATTATATATTGAGTGTCGGTATTACCACTATTCCTGCCATTTCTCAATAGTTGAATCTCCTGCATCAATTGTGCAACTAATATTTTGAGTTCAACAATCTCTCGTTTAAGAGAATCATAC
>JAWXAU010000082.1 GCA_034439655.1 Bacteroidota bacterium
GATTCCCAGACAAAAAGGTGTTTGATTGAAAGAAAGAGGAATTAAATACAATAAAAATGATTACTAAAAGTAAATAATAATTGGGAATAATGCGCAAAAATCTTCTAACGAAAAATGTCTGAAGGTAATAGGGAGAGGTTCTAGTCCTAAGTAAAATACTACCTATCAAATACCCAGAGAGAACAAAAAATAAATCTACCCCAGCCCAACCAAAAGAAGTAGAAAAATATAGCATTTTGCCAAAGAGATTTTGCGATGCTACCAATTGATTATTAATATAATGAAAAGAGACAATCATCAAAATAGCAATACCTCTTAATCCATCAATTTCTGGAACTCGATTCATTATTGTGTAAATTTAATTATTGTGAGTTTAATATTTCATAAAACAGAATACATTTCCGTCTTGCTCTTTTAAATGAAAGCCAAAATATGATATACAACGTTGCACCATATCGTCAATAGATTTTTCTGTACCATCAGTATGGGTGTGATGTAGTTCGATTATCATGCCAATACAGTTATCAAAAGCTCGAACATCATGCCACAGTAACTCCGCTTCTGCTCCTTCTATATCGCAAACTAAGAAATAAGAAGAAAGATTATATTGTGAAACCAACGAAGACAGTGTAGTCGTTTTTATTACGGTTGTTTCATCGCTCTGTTCCGCAGCTATGCTCGATGCGGTTGTATCTGAAGCAATAAAAAAATCAACTTCTTCTAATTTTACATTTACAGCTTTATGCTCTAAATAAAAGAAGCTATTTGATGAAATGCGTTTTTGTATATTATTTCTAAGCGTTGGCAATAAATTGGAATTAGCTTCTACACAGATCAATTTTCTATTCGGTTTTAATTTGCCTGCTATATGACTTGAGATAATACCTATACTGGCTCCCAACTCCACGACATCCTGTGAGCCATCATAATATTTCATTAAAAGTCTCCGTTCTGCACTTTCATAAAAGCCCCAAAATATAGAAGCCATTAACGTATATTGATTTTGAATAGCAGCGATGTTATACGTAAGAAAAGGGAAGCGAATCGTTGGGATAAAATCTCCAAAGACTAATCTGATGGTCTTACCTGTCAGGGTATTACATAATATTCGAAAGATATTTTTTTTGATAGTCGGCTTCATAAGTGTGCTACTGAGTAGTTTATTCTTCTAAATTAACTTCAATATTTCTTCTACTCTATCCTCCCAATATATGTTATTATGAAAATTCATTAAACTTTCATTCAACTTATTATGCAATACTTCTCTATTGTTCCACAAGCCCTCAATTTGCTCATAAATAACACGATCCGTTTCTAAATATTGAATTGAATTAACCAACCCATTCGGAAGTAGCTTGTCAAAAGAGGGATTGTCAGGCTTCTCTCCAAGGATTAAGGTGGATGCACCCGCAGCTTCAAACCACCTACACGTTATCGGACGTAGAGGCGCACATCTTTTAGGATTGGTAACTTCTACGGGCCAGGAAAAAGTAAAAACGCTATGGCTGATGTGCCAGGCATACTGCTTATACAAATCAGTTGCATCCGCCATCGGATGTTTGCCATCATGTGTAGTATAGTCGTAATATAAATTATTTGTTTTACAAAAATCTTTTACTATATCATGTACTCTATCTAAGCGACGCCCATAAGATGAGAAGTGAATAAAGCGCTCCTCCAATGGAATTCGTTTAAACAGCGATCTATCTGCTGCCTGTGAAATACAATGCCATTTACGATTCGTGCGTTTTTCTAAATCAGGAACCGCATCATTAAAAGAAGTTATCAAAACATCCCAGACATCTGTAGCAAGAATTTGTTTTATTACCGGATATTGGGAAGGCATGGTATCATATATATAAAGAATTTTGGTCTTTACAGACTTAGTCCAATCTTTAAATAAATCTAATTTATAATTTTCAGGTCCCATCAAAATACACCAACCTATATCTGCTTGAGGCGCAAAAGGGGTTTTAGGTATATATTTTCTGAGCCATGACTTATTCATTCCATAACCCAACCGATGAATATGATCGCGAAGAAATAGATATGGAGGTATCGGGTGCGCTTCTGCTCCAGTCACGGTACTTATTGCCGCTTCAAATGAACGAAGCATCCCGTATTCCCAACCGTTCAATTGAAAATCTTTAAAAATAACGTGTTTTAGCACTCCATCTGTTTTTTTGCTATGAACTTCATCATGCGCTTAACATTAAACTCAAATTATAATTACTTTTCAAGATTAGTAAATATTTACTCCATTTATTAAACTTCAATTAATCTTCTTTCCCAAGCTTCAACGATTTCTTCAAATGTTGTTTGAAGATTTTTAGTGATTGACCACTTTGGATAATGTTCTTTCATTTTGCTTAAATCACTATAATAACAAATATGATCTCCACTTCTATTGTCTGATAAATACGTATAAATCTGTGGTTTTCCTGAAAGTTTTTCTACTATTTGAAAAGCTTCCAAAATAGAAACAGAATTGTCCTTGCCACCTCCCAGATTGTACACTTCTGCAATTCGAGGCTCGGCAATAAACGCATCTATAAAACACGCTACATCATAAGCGTGTATATTATCTCTCACCTGCTTTCCTCTATAACCGTATATTTTATATTCTCGCTCTTCCAAGTTACACCGAATTAAATAACTCAAAAATCCATGTAATTCTACCCCAGAATGATTAGGACCTGTGAGGCAGCCTCCACGCAAACAACAAGTAGGCATATTAAAATAACGCCCATACTCTTGTACCATAATATCCGAAGCTAATTTAGAAGCTCCAAATAAGGAGTGTTTAGATTAGTCAACTGTAAATGTCTCGGAAATACCATTCTTATAAGCATCATCCGCATAGTCCCAACGCGTTTCTTCTTCAACAAGCTGTATTTTATTGGGCGCATCTCCATA
>JAWXAU010000083.1 GCA_034439655.1 Bacteroidota bacterium
GAAAATACATAATGGTAAGTTGGCGGATTTAGCTCCAACAATTCTGCATTTGATGCATTTGCCACAGCCTGGTGAAATGACGGGGAGAAGCTTGGTGGACTAACGTCATTCTGAGAATTGCTTCAATTCGAAGAATCTGTTGAATCGTGGACGCTATTAAAAGATTCTTCGCCTCGATAAAATATTAGTATAATTTTTGCAATTTTCTCCGAGGCTCAGAATGACGTCCTACTTCTATAGTACAACCTTCAAAGCCTTACTATCACTACCAGATTGAATATTCAACATATAAATTATACCGAAACTCAATATATAATAGTCCAAAAAAAGGGGACTAATCCCCCCGCATCCCGATAATTATCGGGATTAAGCGGGGCTTTCGGGATGTAGTTCGGCATTACCATTCTAAAAACTAATCCGCCACAGACCTATCGTGTGGACACAAAATTGATTACTTATCTTTGCATATATGCAAAAGAGAGAGTTTACAGACTTGGACGATTTACGATTAGTTTACCGAGGCAATAAAATATTACTAGACTTATTTCAAAAGAATGTTCATTCAATACGACAAGTATGCTCTACTGATTCTGAAGCAAAAGGGTTTTATAGATTTTTGAAGAATGACAGGGTAAGTGAAGAAGATATTATATCGAACATGCTTAACAATTGTAGGAGTGCTTGTGCAGATAAGTATGTAATATGCATACACAAGACTCAACAGAGATAAATTTAAGCGGTCATCGCAACAGGATTCACAAGAATAATGATATAGGTACTACTAATTCGAACAACACTCAGGGGTTAGGTTTTTTCTTCATCCAAGCTTTGTTATTGACGCATACAGTGGAATACCCTATGGTTTTGCCACAGTTAAAATATGGAACAGGTCATTAGATTATATACCTAGAGCAAACCGAAAGAAAAAATATTGCCTATTGAAGATAAGGAATCATATAAATGGATTGAAACATCCGAGAACACAAAATCTGCCCTGTCAGACATTGTGAGGGAATGGTTATTATCCAAGACAGGGAAGGCGATATCTATGAGCAGTTTGCCTTAATCCCTGATGCGAAAACTGACCTATTAATTAGGTCAAGGGCAGACAGGACAATGGCAAATAACCAAAAGCTATATAGTTGTTGTGACGACCAGGAATGTCAGGGTTCTTATACTATTGATGTGGAGGGAAAAGGAGGAAGAAAAAAACGAAAAGCCTTAATTGAAATTAGGTATCAAAAGGTGTCAATTTTAAAAACAAAACATACAAGCAAAGACATACAGCAAACAACAGATTTGTATTATATAGAAGCAAAAGAAATTAATTATAGTGGAAAGGATAAAATCTGCTGGCGTCTGCTAACTTCGATACCTGTAACAGATATTGTAACAGCAAAACAATGTGTAGAATGGTATAGTTGGAGATGGTCTATAGAAGAGGTCTTTAAGGTACTAAAAAAAGAAGGCTTTAATATAGAAGCCAGTGAACTAGAATATGCATCATCCGTCCGAAAATTATCACTATTGCTATTAGAGGTAATCATCAAATTATTTTTAATGAGACTAGCCTATGAAGAACCAGAAATAGAACTGGAAGCTGAAATATGTTTTAATAAGGAAGAGCAAGAATTTTTAGAACACCAAATTGGGTACTACGAAGGGAAAACCGAAAAGCAAAAAAACCCTTTTAAAAAACAAAGATCTGAAAAGATATGTATGGGTAATAGCAAGAATGGGTGGGTGGAAAGGATCTGAATGGAAAAGACACCCAGGAATAACAACACTTTGGCTAGGGTTCAGATATTATAAAATTGCAATGCAGGGGTGGGAACTAAATAGAAATGTGTCCACACGATAGGCCACAGGCGGAGAACTATTATAGTTTAAGAAATAGTATTACCTAATTAGATATAAGTACCCCATAAAGTCGTGTTTGAAATTTGAAAAATCAGTAAAGGTAATCGTATATAAATAGATTCCCTGTTCACAATCTGAGGAGTTATTCATAAACTTTCCATTCCATACTGCACAATCATTTCCTCCTTGATATTTGCCATTAATAGGCTCACACCCTATAGGGGTTTTATATACTAATTCTCCCCATCTATTATATATACTCATATCAATTATTTTGGCATCATTAATTATTGGGTAGAATATATGGTTGCCAACTTTACTTTGGGGATAAAAGGCATTAGGTATATAACAAGTAAAGGTATCAGCAATGATAATAGTATTAATGCTTGAATCTAAACAACCAAAATTGTTGCTTGCCACTAGTTTAACTTTATAGGTTCCCGTATCTCTATAGTTATGATACTGAGAAAAATTTTTCTGATTCAACGAAGAATCTCCGTCTCCGAAGTACCAGTTTGAATTATTTGAATTTACTGTTTTATTATTAAAAACGATCTGAGGATGAAATATAGTTGTTCGATCAGGCACTGCATCAAAAAATGCAGTTGGACTGTTTACATTTACCATAACAGTAGCTGTATCGTCCTTCAAGGTGCAATTGTCGTGTAGCGTTACTTTATATAGCGTTGATGTAGTAGGAAAAACATGTTGCGACTTTCCCTTTTTTAATCCATTATCCCAATTATAATTATAGGCGAGACTATCTCCACCGCTTCCTTCTACAAATAACGCAGCAGTATCTCCTCTACATATATCAATGGGTGAAGTAAACTGCACTTGTAATGGTTCACGTACATAAATGGTAACAGTATCTGTATATATTAAACACTTATCCGATACAGAATATATATAACTAGTTGTTGTATTTAATATACCCGTATTATAATTTTTATTATTGCTAATTATATTGCCTTGCATATCAAACCAATTGTATTTTATAGTTGCCATGGCCCCTCCTTTTGTATTAATATATAATACTATTTGCTGTCCAACACATATAATTGTATCTTCCTTATTTGTAATTTTAAGAGAATCTATAAACATCACTTTAAAAGAGTCAATCAACTTGCATCCATACTGATTTTTTATGGTAACCTTGTATACTCCTGCAGCACTAGCTTTTATATACTGAGTTGTATCACCAGTACTCCAACTATATGAATATATATTGGCAATGGTTCCATTTTTTAATTGTGCGTTTAATGTTATTTGATTACCTGCACAAATTAATGTATCCCTTGTTGATACTATATTGTCCATGGGAGCTATTATAACATATACACTGTCAATACTCTCGCATATACCTTTTACCACACGCAATTTGTACGTGCCAGTTTGTGTAACAGTAATACCCCTGCGGTCGGTATCTCCTGTGCTCCAATAGTATTGGCTATTTGGGTTGCTTTTAAAGTTAACAATGTGATATATATTAGTATCGCATACTATAATAGTATCTTGCCCTAAAGCCGAGCCTATACCAGCAAATGGTTCTTGCGTGTTACAATAGGTACGTTCTCTTACAGCCACATCTTTCACTTTCATATACATGGGATAGGTCACCATATCTGTTATTACTGAATCATAAAGTTTAATGTTTGTATCTATTTTAAAAGTCCTATCAGTTACCACCACATTTATATCTTCATAATCGCAGGCCGACTTACCCAAGCTATCTACCTTTATGAAATAAAAATCCTGGTTGTTTATATAACTTAATTTATTGCCAAGCAGGTAGTATCCCCCATCTTCAGTCTGTAGATGACATGTAAAAAAAGCATTGTTACTATCATTATACTTCTTTGCCCATTTAAAATTACCCATAGTATCAATTTTAATAAGTGCGGCGGACACAACTTTGTTTGGTTGAGGTTGAGAAATGCCTATGATTGAAATATTATTATCACTTGTAATTAAAGGCGTACTAAACATAACAGTACTGTCATTAAATTTATATGTTTTCACTATGTTTGTATTCCCATTTAAGTCTAACACTAACATTAAACCCTGATTACTACCAGAATCATTTACATAGCCGCAAATTATAATCTTTTGATTAAGTAGTGTTGCAGAATTTGGATATAAATCCTCATAGGGTTTGGTGCTAACAATATATCGTTTCCAAATTAAATTACCAGAACTATCAAACCTAAATATAGCTATGCTATGTGGATATCCTAATTGAAGATGAGCTATTGCTACAAATTCATCATTAATTAAAGGGATAATTGAAGAAGGAACGAGCGCATAGCCGATATTTGATGATATTTTTTTCATCCAAAGTATATTACCTGCACTATCAATTTTATTTATCGAAAAACCAAAATCAGAATATCCTCCACCCGAAGTGTAATAACACCCGCTAGCACTTCTACGTATTACGTTCCAATAAATACCTCCCTTGATATTACTATATGCTTTAGACCATACCGTGTTACCACTTTTATCCACTTCCATTACAAATGGGCATCCATTACTGCCACTAAATTTTCCAGTATTTCCGCATAAAATTAAATTATTATTTTGTAAGTGATCAAAATAATTCGTACCTAGACCATTACCGCCAATTCCTTCTACATCATTTTCTTGATACTCTTTATTAAATTCAACATTCAGACATGAGTCTAATTTTAGTAGTTGTACCTTTCGTTTATTGTCTGTTAATACTATTCCACCTATCAGTATTTTACTTCCTTCCATCTTTGTAACAAAACAACCTTGCTCATTAGAAGGTGTTCCATATTCCTTTTTAAATCCTACTTGTGCACGGACCAACAATTGGCTGATTGTTGCCAATAAAAAAAGTATAAATTTGGGGGATAGTTTGTGCATGCTAAAGATGTATTATTTATTAGTTTGATCCTTGGTGTGTTGAATGGGGGGGGAGATGCTTCATATCCACATCAAGCAAATTTAATACTTTATACACCAATAAAAAATTTGACCTTTCAGGGCGTCGTTCTAATTTACTGTATGCCTGTTGGCTAATATCAAGTTGTTGGGCTATGTAATATTGGCTGTAGTCTTTGCATTGCCTTGAATGACGAATGATGCTAGAGAGTGATTCCATAAGTTTAAGTTTTTTAAAGTTTGTGATGCAAAAGTATACGTGATAATTTGTTTTTGCAAATGTTTTTTTTGCCACTTTTAATTTCTAGACTCCATAATACTTATTTTGGTTGTCTTTTACTTTTATACGTTGTTATTTACAACCCATAGTTGTTGGTTTCAATACAGCTTACTTAGGTTATTTGTGGCTCACTTAAAAACAAAATAAATAAAATGAACACACATCAAATTACTTTTAAAGCCCCAAAAGGCAACCTATTGAAGCAAAGTTTTATTTGCCTCTCTTTCTATTTTTGTTTTGCCGTAAGTCCTTTAGTAGCACAAGTATGGCTACCTATGGGAGCTAACAATCATACTCAAGAGATATATAGAGACGGAAATGTAGGAATCGGACTATCAACATCTAATCCCGGCGGCACTAAACTCTATCTCAAACATATTCCGATAGGTCCCGGATTGAACACTTCCAATTTTGGGCATTTACATGAAGGCACTTATGGTGCATACAGTACTGGTAACGTGTGGGGAACATTGGGTATGCACAGAAATAACATACCGAATGAGTATTTTGACTATGGGCTTTCTTGCGGCATTGATAAATATGGTGCTACCTTTGGGTTAATGAAAAGGCCAAGCGGTGGTGGCATTATGGACGCATATATTCGGTGGTCTTATAATGAAGCAGATCCAATAGTACCAAATGACTTACAATTTCAGTTTAACAATCTCACTTTAGGTACGAGTTTAGATGCAGTTACCTTCACTTCAACAGGTAGAGTGGGTATTGGCAGTAAAGCACCTCAGGAAAAATTATTTGTTACTTCAAATGATATAACTCCCTTTAGGGCACAGCAACAAGTAAATGGCCCATTTAATTATTGTGCAGTATTCCAAGTAGAGAACCTATCTACAAAAGCAATAGTAGTAAACCAAGGAGGTTGGGCTGAAAACTTTATTGTACTGGGTGATGGGACAATAAATCCTTGGGCACAAACTCATATAGGGGATGACTTGAAAATAGAGGGTAACACTTCAATAAATTGTGCTGTAAGCAGCAGTTGGGACCTGAAAGTAAATGGCGATGCTTACTGTACTAGTCAATGGACTGCATCAGACAAAAATCTAAAAAACAATATAAAGCCACTAGCATTTGCAACTGATAAGATTATGAAACTTAAACCTGTTACCTATACTTTTAAACAAGATATTATGCTTAATGAAAATGGCAAACAAATACCTTTTAATTTACCCAAAAACAATCAAATAGGATTCTTAGCCCAAGAACTTGAGGAAGTTTTACCAGAAGCTGTGAGAGACGCAGATGGCTTTAAGGCAGTAAACTATGATATGATAATACCTGTGCTAACCCAAGCTATGCAAGAACAACAGGCTATGATAGAAAATCAAAATGAAGAAATACAACAATTGAAAGATAAAATAGGCTGCCTTCAACCATGCAATGGAACAAACAATACTATTCCTCAATTAAATAATGTTCCAAAATTAGAACAAAATGTGCCAAACCCTTTTGGAAGTAGTACTTTGATAAAATTCTATTTACCTTCTAATAGCACCTCAAACATTCTTGTAATAAGTGATTTAACAGGTAAACAAATAAAGAAGTACAATATAAATAACGCAGGAAATGGGAGCATTGAAATACAAGGGAAAGAATTTGTGCCAGGTACTTATTTATATACATTGTTGAGCAATGATAAAGAAGTTGACACTAAGAAAATGATTATAATAGGTGAGTAAAATCTAATAAAATGAATTAAAAGTTATGGTAAAACTGTTTGTTCAGAAAAATGGGCTTGTCCAAAAATATAGGCAATATAAACTTTACCGTTAATAATGGTATAATGATTATTTGATTTTATTGTAGTAAACTTTGCAAACCCTGATATGGTGGGGCATACAGGCATTTTATCGGCCGTGGTAAAGGCTATAGAAAAAGTAGATGATTGCACCAAACAAATTGTAGCACAAGCCATTGCAAAATTTTGGAATGTACTCATTACCGCCGACCATGGCAATAGCGAA
>JAWXAU010000084.1 GCA_034439655.1 Bacteroidota bacterium
CAGTATATATATATATATATATATATATATATATATGTTTTTTTGTTTTATGATAAGCATGGGGGCAAAACTTATATGGTTGCCAGATATTCTTGCTTTAATATAGTGGTCCCCGCTTGTGTTACTGATGATTTTATCTCCTTGAAAACCCCCACCTAAATTATAAGCAGCATCCATTCTAAAACCAATATTTCCATACCATTTTGTAGCATTAAAGCCCATACTTACAGCTTTGCCAAATGAAGGAAAATACGAACTACTGCTGCCCCTATGATTTTCACTAATTTGTAAATAATTAGAAAGTAAGGGGGGATTTCCACCAAAGCTGTCCCCAAGCTGCCATTGGGCATTACTGGGCAAGCAGGCCAACATCGTATAAGGCTATTATTATATATTTCAGCTTTTTCATTTGTCAAAAGTAGGGATAATTTCTGTACAATATGACGAGCATCATACTTTCTTTATGAGCAGCATCATTTTACTGAGCTATGTAATAGTTGTTACTTTGCATCATAATAAAAGAGAGAGATTTATTATAATATAATTATTAAGGAGTAGTGAACTTAAAAATTTTCATGGTTAGCAGAAAGACCACCTCGTTGTAGGTGGTCTTTTCTGTTATATGGAAACTCAATATATAATAGTCCAAAAGAAAGGGACTAATCCCGAATGCTTTCGGGATGTAGTTCGGCATTACCATTCTACAAACTAATCCGCCACAGGCGGAGAACTATTATAGTTTAAGAATTGGTATTATATATAATTCGCGGGTTGCACGATTTGACAACTGTGTCCATGCTTGTGTATTGGCTGAGTTGTTAGACCTATGCGTGTGTGATAAATATTAAAACAACCGTTGCACTTTTCCTTTTAAATCGGCTTTTAGTTTTGTGCAAACTACAGAAAGTGTAATTGGATATTTGTTTTCCTGTTTGCGTTTCCTTAACTGTGTTGTCATATTATTAAACCCTGCAAACGATTTATAAAACCAAATTTTTCCTGCCCAGCAAACGAGCAATTTTAAATATATCATTATATAAAATGTATTGCGGTGCATTCCATCGTAATGTAGGTAACCCAAAATAAGTTTGTTACGGTTGGCTATAACTTTTACATACTCTTCGGGATGGTGTTTTTGTATGGTAGCAGAATTAGGATGGTAACATACAGCACCTGGTATATATAAACATTCCCAGCCCATGCGCAAAGCCCGTAAACATATTTCAGCATCCTCATAATAGAAAGGAGTGAACAGTTCGTCGTAGCCTTTTAACAGCATTAATTTTTTGCGGTTATATAATACACATGCTCCTGAGTTGAATAAAGTAGATACACTTGTTATATAATCTTTTTGTTCAAAATCGACAGTTGTTTTTAAACCTTGCAAACCCCAAGCAGGGAATTTTCCAGCATCTTGCAATTGGTTATCATAACCATAAATTGCACCGCCTACCGAAAATAAATTGTTATTGTTGAGGTATTTTACAAAGGGTTCAAAATAGTTTTCATCCAGTTTCACATCGGTGTTCATGGCCAATATCCAATCGTGTTTAGCTATATTAAAACCTGTATTACAATTAGCCGAGAAACCTAAGGTTGAAGTGTTCTCAATTAAAATAATATCATTATAGTTTTGTTTGATAAAAGCAATTGAATCATCAGTTGATTTGTCGTCGGCTATGATGATTTCAAAAGGAAGGTTTGAAATTTTGAGAGCGTTATATAAATGCGGGAGATTCTCCTTAAGCAGCATACTGCCATTGAAATTGGGTATTACAACAGATATTTTCATTTGCATTATTGACCCATTTTTTCTATTACATCGTTGCTAATTCCGGTAAACGAAAATCCACCATCGTGAAATAAGTTTTGCATGGTCACCATTTTTGTATAGTCGCTAAAGAGGCTCACACAATAGTTTGCACAATCCTCTGCACTTGCATTGCCAAGCGGGCTCATAGCATCGGCATAGTCGAAGAAAGAACCAAAGCCTTTTACGCCGCTGCCTGCAGTAGTTTTGGTGGGCGATTGTGATATGGTATTAATCCTCACTTTTTTCGATTTGCCATAATGATAACCGAAACTGCGGGCAATACTTTCGAGCAATGCTTTGGTATCGGCCATCTCACTATAATCGGGGAACACACGTTGGGCTGCTATATAGGTTAGAGCAACTACTGAACCCCAATCGTTAATGGCATCCATCTTCCAAGCAGTTTGTAGTAAACGGTGAAACGACATCGCACTAATATCAAAAGTTTTGTGCATCATATCATAATCCAGCTCGGTATAAGCTTTTCCTTTTCGAATATTAAGCGACATGCCTACGGAGTGTAATATGAAATCAACTTTACCGCCCATTACTTCCATAGATTCTTTGAGCAAGTTCTCCATATCTGCATTTTGGGTAACATCGCAAGCTATCACTTTGCTATTGGTGGCCTCGGCTAGTTGGTTAATAGTGCCAAGCCTCAATGCTATAGGAGCATTGGTAAGTGTGAATATGGCACCGTTGGCATGGCATTGCTCAGCTACCTTCCATGCTATTGAGTTAGGGTCGAGTGCCCCAAATATGATCCCTTTTTTTCCTTCTAAAATTTTCATTTGCTTATTTTTGTTAGAGTAAATTTATATGTGTTTTGGTGGTTATTAATCAGATAACATTTGTATTGTTTACCCTCTTGCAGGTAACTGAAAGTATCCTTGGGCGAGTGGGTTTCATTATTTCCCTTTACCAGATACATACTTTTTGTTGGGTTGTGGTGCAGGATCCTTAATATCTTATAATTTTTAGAGCCACTTATATTTCCATTGCTGTCAATTACAATATTCTTGAAGCTCCCATCTTCATAAGTTACTCGATGTTTGCCAATAAAAAGTTTTTGGGTATTTGAAATATTCGCAAACATTTTTTGTAAATTTTGAATTGAATCGGATATTGTGGTATTTTCCAAAGTGTCTTTTTTAAGTTCAGAAGTCTGTGTGCTAGGTGTATTGGAGTAATTGCAACCTTGAGCAATTATCACAATTATAAGAGCAGCATTGTACCTCATCGAGCTGCAATATTAACCCAAATGTTTGTATTGTTCAATTTCAAATTTGCTACCTTGCCCGATTTGGGTTTATTTTGTAGCTTTGTTACTAGGGCAGAAAGACTTTTAAATATGGCAAGCCAATTCAAATACTTTGGACAAGACGTGGAACGGATGGTAGGTAAAAAGAAAATTCGCTATATCCACATTTGGCTTAGTCGAAACTTTTGGGGCTTGGCTCTGTATAGATTAGAGCGGGGCTTGTTTATTTTGCTTGGCTCACCTTACGAAAAAATCAGGATTTTATTTTCACCTTTGTTTTACCCCATTCAAGCCTATTCAAATATTGATATACACTATAAGGCAGATATCAAAGGAGGGATATCAGTCCTTCACCCGTCAGTGGGCATTGTTGTGTCGGGCATGTCAGTAATTGGGAGAAACCTTACCATGGTGGGTGGCAATATTATTGGTGCCAAAGACCGCTGCAAACCGGGAGATATACAGGTAGGCGACGACTGCATTATGGGGGCTAATGCAGTAATTATCGGCCCTATTAATTTAGGATCCAAAATATATATTGCAGCATCGGCCTGCGTGGTTCATAATTACCCTGACGGAAGCATTACGTTAATGGGAGTTCCTGCAAAACCAGCAAAGTCAAAATTAATATAAAATCAACAACCCTTAAAAGTTACCATATAAAATAATTTTGAATTACAACGAGGCAAAACGAGAGTTTATAAGCACCTGGGGCTCGATGGGGCCATATTGGGGAATCAACAGAACAATGGCACAAATACATGCCCTGCTTTTGATATCGCCCGAAGCACTTACAACCGAAGACGTGATGAAGCAATTAGAAATTAGCAGGGGCAATGCCAATATGAATTTGCGTGATTTGGTTGACTGGAGTTTGGTAATGAAGAAAGTGAAAGCTGGCGACCGTAAAGATTATTTCGAGGCAGAAAAAGAACCTTGGAAAATTGCAAAGTATGTAGCCCGCGAACGTCGCAAGCGGGAGTTATCGCCATTAATCAAATCATTGGAGGTGCTTTCGGAATTTGAGGGCGATGGGCGAGATAAGAACGTAAAGATATTTAAGAAAACAGTAAGTGGCCTGAAAAAAATGGTACTGCAAACAGACAATGCTATTGAGATGTTGATGCATGCCGAGGAATCTTGGTTTTGGAGCCACATGATGGGAATGATAAAGTTTTTTAAAGATTAAAATGAAACTTAAAGGAAGAATAGCCACATTTATATTTAAAACTTACCCTAGCTCCAGTTGGTACTTTCATTTATTGCCTGGTGTAAAAGGTTATGTGCCTGTAGTGCGTTGCAAAATAGCTGATGCTGAGAAATACCCTGAAGAAGCTATAGATGAAGCATTTGATAGCACTTTATCGAAAGAATTGGACTTGGGATATCGCTTATGGAACAAAGGTTATATGCTAACCGATGATGTCTCAAAATGGCCTGAAGATACCGAGAAACCTACTATAACAGATGAGTATCGTTTTTTGAGAAAGTATTATAAAAAAGCATGGGCACTTAATGTATTGTTCAGAAGAATTTTAACACTGCACAATCCATTTGTTGAAATAAGTGCATTTATAAAAACAAGAAATACAAAAAGTGTGGAACTGTTTAAGAACCATAAAGAATATAAAGACTATCATTCATTTCAATCGCCACTAGCAGCTTCGCATCCCCGGGTTAGTATCATAATTCCTACCCTAAACAGATATAAATATTTGAAAGATGTGATATTTGATTTAGAAAAGCAGACTGTTACCCCTCACGAAATTATTATTATTGACCAATCGAAACCATTAGACTTGGATTTTTACAAACAATTTAAAGCCCCAATAAAATTGATAGTGCAAGAAGGCAGGGGGCAATGGTTAGCGAGGAATGAAGCGATTAAGCAAGCAAAAAGTGAATGGTTATTATTTTTCGATGATGATTCGCGGGTTGAACCCAATTGGGTAGAGGAACATATTAAAGGAGTTGATTACTTCAAAGCAGATATTTCGGCTGGGGTAAGTATATCGAAGGTAGGCGATAAAGTACCTCCCAATTATTCCTATTTTCGGTGGGCCGATCAATTTGACTCAGGAAATGCATTGGTTCATAAACGTGTATTTGAAACAGTGGGTTTGTACGATATGCAATATGATAAAATGCGGATGGGCGATGGCGAATTCGGGCTTAGAGCTTATTTACAAGGGTTCAAAAGTATATCACATCCGTATGCCAGTCGGCTACATTTAAAAGTGAGCGAAGGAGGATTAAGGCAAGATGGCCATTGGGATGCTTTCCATTCCCAAAAGTGGCTCGACGCTATTCCAATTCCGAGTGTTACGTTTTTGTACCGCAGTTATTTCAATAAATTAAATATTAAAGTAGGTATGACTACTGGTTTGATTTCAGCGACAATTCCGTTTAATTTAAAAAAGTATCGAAGCTTTTTACCGCTTACTTTTGTACTCTTATTGTTAAAATTGCCATTAACACTGCTAGGGTTTATGAAGTCGTGGAATATATCAAGTAAAATGATGAAAGAAGGCTCCAAAATAGAAAAGATATAATATGTTATTTAAAAACCTATCAAATATTAGGGTCAATTCACTTTTACTAATTCATCTATTATTGGGTGTTTTTTTTTATAATGTTGAATGGGCAATTAATATTTTATATTATGGATTACTTTTGCTTGTAATTTCAAACTTGTTTCTGAAACAAAATAAAAATGGAGTTGCCCATGTTTATATAATATACTTAGTTTCATTAGAAATTAGCCTAAGGATGCTCAATGCCAGTGTGCCTTGGGAAGGTGTAAAGTATATACTCATTTTTATTTTTTTATCAGCACGGCAGTTTCAGTCATATACTAATAAGTCTTCCGTATCAATTTTGCTGTATGTGTTTTTACTTTTACCCTCTATTGCATTAACGCAAATGGAGGATCTTGATTTATTTAGAAAGGAACTTTCTTTTAATTTGTCAGGACCCATAAGTCTGGCGGTTTCTGTAATTTATTTTTCAAACAAAGTTTTTACGATTAAAGAATTTAGGATTATAATTTTGTTGGGAGTTTTGCCGCTCATAACCGCTGCTACCATTATTTTTCTCAGAATCCCATCTTTATCTAGTATTGTATTTAATGATGCAGCAAATTTTAAATTAAGCGGGAATTATGGTCCTAATCAGGTGGCTACTATTTTTGGTTATGGTATAGTGCTTATGATGGTAGCATTTTTCTTAAACATCAGAGTAACCACTTCAGGTCTTATGGATAGAATTTTGATCTTCATTTTTTTCACTTTCTGTGTAATAAATTTTTCTAGGGGAGGGATTTTTACAGCCATTATTTCTATATTACTTGGAGCAATTGTTTGGTTAAGATATGCACAGAGTAAGACAAAGAATGTTTTTTTAATAGGATTTGGAGTTATCATTATTTTTCTATTTTTTCTATTTAATTATTTCGATAATATTACAGGTAATTCTTTGTCAAAGAGGTATGCTGGTTCCATCACCAAAAAAGACCCCAAGTATGAAAATTTCGGATCGGGGGTTACTGGACGTGATGAACTTATAAAAGGAGATTTTGCACTTTTTCAAGAACATATTGTATTGGGAGTTGGCGTGGGAATGGCAAAAGAAGCCCGACTTGAATATGGACATCGTAATGCAGCGTCGCACACCGAGCTTACCAGGCTTTTATCGGAGCATGGACTTTTTGGATTGGGGGCTTTACTCATCTTATTACTCATTCCGATACAGAGATTCTTTACCTTTAAAGCCTATTATCGAAAATTATTGATAGTTGTATTTGTTTCTTTCTCCATTATAGCTTCACTGCATGCGGCTATGCGGCTGTGTGTGATGGGTTTTGTGTACGGTCTCGCCTTCATTAATCTCATGCCCGATAAGGAGGAAGTTGATGCATCTGAACAAATAAGGTTGAGATATTTAGAGTGGGGGCAGTATGAGGAAGAAATCCAACTAGAGGAACTGAATGCATAATAACTATGCTTTTCAATTCGCTATATTTTGCTCTTTTTTTTCCTGTAGTTACCTTTCTTTTTTTCGTTGTACCTGTTAAGCTTCGCAATTACTTATTACTTGTGGCTGGTTGTGTTTTTTACATGGCAGCAATACCGTCATATATTATTATACTGTTTGCAGCAATTATTATTGATTATTATGCGGCATTGCAAATTCAAAAATCAGAGAGCAATAACCACCGAAAACGTTGGCTGGTATTAAGCATTGTTGCGACTTGTGCTTTACTTTTTGTTTTTAAGTATATTGATTTTTTTATCACGAATCTGAATATGTTTTATTCCATATTCGACTATGAGCAATTAAAACCTTATAAAATATTATTGCCTATCGGACTTTCCTTTCACACTTTCCAAAGCTTGTCGTATGTAATAGAAGTATATAAGAAGAAGTATATAGCCGAAAAAAAATTATCTGATTATGCACTTTATGTAATGTTCTATCCGCAATTGGTGGCAGGGCCTATAGAACGGCCGCAAACATTATTGGCACAGATAAAAAAACCTAAATATTTTGATTACCATAACCTCAAGTACGGGCTTACTTTAATGTGGTGGGGGTTCTTTAAAAAAATGGCCATTGCCGATCATCTCTCGTTTTTTGTGGATAAACTTTATGATAATCCCCACAGTGCAAGCGGTGCAGATTCATTGATGGGAATTTATTTCTTTGCCATACAAATATATTGCGATTTCTCGGGTTATACTGATATTGCTCGTGGTGCAGCCAAGGTAATGGGCTTCGATTTATCTTTGAACTTTAATAAACCGTATTATGCAACTTCGTTCGGTAATTTTTGGCAGCGGTGGCATATTAGTCTTTCTACTTGGTTTAGAGATTATATATATATTCCTTTAGGTGGAAACAAAAAAAGACATATATTTAACCTCATAATTACTTTTCTTATCAGCGGATTGTGGCACGGTGCCAACTGGACATTTGTAACTTGGGGAGGCATCCATGTATTATATCTCATTACCGAAATTTATATAAAGAAAATCCCCATACAATTGCCCAAAATTCTCAAACAAATTATCGTATTTCATTTGGTGTGTTTGGCATGGGTGTTTTTCAGAGCAGCAAATTTCAATGAGGTTTCGGCAGTATTTAATAGCTTAATTGCTCATACGTATTCAAAATCAAGCTTTTTTGGCAACTTCGAAAATACCATTGAGTTTGCCACAGTTTTGTTAATGATTATTATAGGGTTTATTATTGAGTTTCGATACAAAGTAAATCCATTGTTTGAAGCAATGGACAAAAGAAAAGTATCGGTGCAATATCTGTTTTCCGTTTCTGCCATTTTGATTTTGATATTTTTCGGCAGCTTTATTAAACCCCAGCAATTTATTTACTTCCAGTTTTGAGAAAGTTGAAACATATCGCAATTTTGGCAGTAATAATAACTATATTATTATATGTTTTAGATTTTGCTTTCAGCTCTGTATTCTCGCACGACCAGTATTATAAATCGTCGTGGGTATTGCATAAGACAAATGAAAAATTTGATGTTGCGTTCCTCGGTAACTCAAGGGTC
>JAWXAU010000085.1 GCA_034439655.1 Bacteroidota bacterium
CATACGAGTAGCAAGCTGTTGTTTTGACCACGGTTTTGCATTGGGCCTCTCAAGCAAAAATCACCTTGGTAAATAAAAACACTTTTGCTTCCTTTTTGTAAAGGAGGGAGTATAAAGTAGATTGTGTAAACGGTTATAGTTAATATAGTAAGCCCCGTTGCTTCTTTCACGGCAACCCCACAAACTACTGATATATTCCATCCTTGTATATTCTTTAAAAACAATACTACTTTAGCTGATACCACTATATTTTATTACGGCAATAACGATTCATTGATAAATTTTGATAGTATAACTTATTGCTATAAAGATACAGGAACTTATGTTGCAAAACCCATTGCCTATAACCGTTACGGTTGCTTTGATACTACTTATGTTACCGTATATATTCATGATGTTTATACTATTTTTATTCCCAATGCCTTTACCCCTAACCATGATAAAGACAACCTCAATGAAACCTTTTATCCTATCTGCAGCAATTGCCAAGGCTGGGAAATGACTATATATAACCGCTGGGGAGTAAATGTTTTCTTCTCTACTGATAAAAGCAATACCCCGCAATGGGATGGCAATTATAAAGAGCAACCCTGTGAGCAAGGTGTATATATATATCAACTAAAAGTATATAATATGCAAGGCCAAGTTCAAAATGAATATAAGGGCACGGTTACACTTTTGAGGTAGTGATCATCGTCATTCTGTTCGCCGCGGCGAATCGTCAAACGGCAGTTTAAAATACTTAACAATAAGTTTTAAGACGAGACGAAGAATCTGCCGAAATCGTAGACGAAATAAATATTATACCCAACGTCGTATACCTAATTATATTATTTATTGAAAAGTATTGATTGTTATTTTGAGTCTCGTCTCCGATTCAAAAGATTCTTCACATTGAAGCAATTCGCCGCGGCGAAAAGAATGACGGTAGGCCCCCCCATAAAATAAAAAAACCCACTCTGTTACGAATGGGTTTTTCTATTAAGTAAAAAAACTATTTAGGAAGCAATGCTAACCTTAACTGCGTTTAGTCCTCTTTTTCCTTCTTCTACCTCGAAATTTACTACATCGCCTTCGCGGATAGTATCAATTAAGCCTGAAGTGTGGACAAAAATGTCTTGTCCTGTTTCGTTGTCACAAATGAATCCAAATCCTTTATCGGAGTTGAAAAATTTAACTTTACCTTGTTTCATTTAAAAAATAATTTATTGAGTTTAAGCTTCAATATTAGGCAATAAACCCCAATACGCAATACTAATAAATTAAAATAGCAGCGAGGGTGTTTCTAAAATTCTAAATTTCAGGTTTTTACATGTTAAAAAATATTATCCCTTTTATTCGTACTTAAACAAAATGAGGAATTTATTGAGGTGAAATCTCTTAATTTGCAATAATTAAACATTATTATATATGAAAATAAGAGCCGTATTGACAGGAGCCACAGGCATGGTGGGCGAAGGGGTATTGCACGAATGCCTGATGCATGCGGATGTAGAGCAAGTATTGGTAATCAACAGAAAGCCTTGCGGTATTACCCATCCTAAACTAAAAGAAATTATTCATAATGATTTTATGGATCTGGCTGCAATCGAGAATCAATTGCAAAACTATAATGCTTGTTTTTTCTGTTTGGGAGTGAGCGTAATTGGAATGAATGAAGAAACTTATACAAAATTAACCTATACTTTAACGATGCATGTGGCAGAAACACTTTCCAGATTAAACCCAGGCATGACCTTTTGTTACATATCGGGAGCAAGCACTGATAGCAGTGAGAAGGGCAGGAGTATGTGGGCTCGCATAAAAGGCAAAACCGAAAATGATTTGATGAAATTGCCATTTAAAAGTGCCTATATGTTTAGGCCAGGGTATATGCAACCTACTAAAGGATTAAAGAATACCTTGACGTTTTATAAATATATATCTTGGATGTATCCTTTGCTTCATCTGGTGTTCCCAAAGTTTTTTTCTACGCTTGCAGAGCTTGGTTTGGCCATGATTCATAGTGTTACTAAAGGATATGATAAGGCTATATTGGAGGTGCGTGATATTGTGAAATTAGCGAAAGAGTAGGATAGGTGTAAGTTGCTGAGTCCTCTGCGAGAGAATTTGCGTAGAAGCGAAAGCTGCTGAGTTTACTGCGAGAGACGTAGCGAAGAAGGTACAATTAATAATCCGTCTCCGATTTTAACAGATCTTTCGTCTCATCATAAAAGCTTTCAAAAGATTTTGATGATTGGGTTGACTATTCGTCGAGGCGAGCAAGATGACGAAAAAAATCTTTCAAAAATGACTATGGTCATTTTTAGTCTCTCAGAAATATTCGAATTTGTCCGTTTTTATTTCATACTTTTGCGATGAACAGAAACAGTATACACAAACCTAAAATGGATAGCAGCGAAGGAATCGAAGCCTTGTTCCTTTATGCAACTGAGGGGATTCTTTTTACCAATGATAAAGGAGAGATTACTCGTATCAACCCCAGTGCAGAGAGAATGTTTGGCTATAATGCAGGTGAACTTTTGGGCCAAAAAGTTGAAGTATTAATCCCTCAGAAATTTGCACAGCGTCATCACCATCACCGCGAAGGTTATGGTCACAATCCACACCCACGTTCGATGGGTGGCGAAATGGAATTATTCGCATTGAAAAAGGATGGATCTGAATTTCCAGTAGAGATTAGTTTGAGCCCTTATCAGGACGATCGTGGAAAATTTGTAATTGCATTTATTATAGATATTACGATTCGCAAAATGGCAGAAGAACGAATGAAAAACTATACAGGGGATCTTGAAAAGCAAGTCCATAATCGAACTTTAATTTTGGAAGAAGCTATAGTAGAATTGGAAAAAACCAAAGAAGATTTAAATAATGCATTATATAAAGAGAAAGAACTAAATGAATTGAAATCTCGTTTTGTGTCGATGGCATCACACGAGTTTCGTACTCCTTTGGCTACTATTCTATCATCTCTTTGGCTAGTGGCTGAGTATGGAGAAAAGAATGATAAAGAAAAACAAAATAGACATATTGAACGTATTAAAACAACTATTAACAGTCTCACAGATATTCTCAATGATTTCCTTTCCATTGGCAAACTTGAAGAGGGTAAAGTGATTAATATGGCTGCACAATTCAACCTCAAAGAATTTGTAAATGAAATAGTAGTCGAAATGAAAATGTTACTGTTACCCGATCAAAAAATACAATATAATCACGTGGGTATTGAATCAGTAATGTTAGATATAAAATTACTAAAAAATATATTGTTCAACTTGGTTTCTAATGCTATCAAATTCTCGGGCGAAGGTGATGTAATATTGATAAATTCTGAAGTTGATAATTCAAATGTTATCATATCTGTGAAAGACGATGGAATGGGAATTTCACCAGCCGACCAAGAACATTTATTTGAAAGATTTTTCCGTGGCTATAACGCGTCAAATATACAAGGAACAGGCCTTGGCCTCAATATAGTTGCAAAATATTTAGAATTGATGAATGGCTCAATTGCCGTTGAAAGCGAAGAAGAAAAGGGAACCTTATTTACCATAACTTTACCACAATAAAATTTCAGTTGGTAAGAGCAACGGGGTTTAGATAATCTTATTAAAAATTAAAACCAATGAATAAAAAAATATTATTAATTGAAGACAATAAGCACATGCGTGAAAACACTGCTGAAATTCTTGAACTTTCGCAGTACGAAGTAGTGACAGCAAGTAATGGAAAAGAGGGTGTTGAGCTTGCACAAAAAGAAATGCCCGATATTATTATATGCGATATTATGATGCCCATACTCGACGGATATGGCGTGTTACATCTGCTATCGAAAATGGAAGAGACCGCTAGTATTCCATTTATTTTTTTAACAGCCAAAGTTGAACGTGGTGATTTTAGAAAAGGAATGGATATGGGTGCCGATGATTATCTTACCAAACCCTTTGATAAACTTGAACTGCTTACAGCGATTGAAAGTCGCATTAAAAAATCGGAAATTCTTAAAAAAGATTTTGAAAAAAATATAGGCGGACTCAATGATTTTTTTAATAATATAAAGGGAATCGATACCTTGAAAGAGCTCTCTGAAACTAGCCATACCGAAGGATATAAAAACAAAGAGAAAGTATATAAAGAAGGTAATTATGCAAGAGGTGTATACTTTATAAGCAGCGGAAAAGTAAAGACATATAAAACCAATGAACAAGGGAAAGAATATATAACAGGTTTATATAAAGAGGGAGATTTTATTGGCTATGTGCCCTTATTAGAAGATGAAAAATATACCGATTCAGCCAGCACTCTCGAAAATTCAGAAATATGTTTGATACCTAAAGAAGATTTTCTTTCGTTGATACATAAGAATGCACATGTATCTCGCAAATTTATCAAAATGATTTCTGATAATTTAAAAAGTAAGGAAGAACAACTTCTCAAACTGGCGTATAATTCTGTGAGAAAAAGAGTAGCTGAAGCCCTTGCCACTCTTTATGAACGCTATAAAAAAGAAGATGAAGATAAATTCACGATGGTGCTTTCACGCGAAGATCTAGCCAACCTTGCTGGTACTGCAACAGAAACAACAATCCGTGTTCTCAGTGACTTTAAAGACGAAAAATTAGTTGAAATAAAAGGCGGTACAATTTCAATTATTAATTATGAAGGGCTGGTGAAGATAAAAAATTAAGAGGCGAGGAGTAAGGAGTAAGGAGCTGAAGCCGTCCGCCGCGGCAGAGCCCTTACTCCTAATTCCTTACTCCTCCTATTCATGACAACAATCATTTTAGACTCTGATTAGCGTCATTCACATTAATTTATTGTAAAACGACTTTTGTACCCTATCATACTGGAACAAAAGCATCATGCAAACAATTATTGATTACCATTTAGAAATAGCGGCACTCATTGCTCGTGTATTCTTGGGATTATTATTTTTCTTTCAAGGGTATGATGCTATTTTTAATGTGAAGATTGAGAATATTATTGAATCATTTTATGGACCCTTTGCAGTGAGAGGAATTCCTAAAAGACTCACCGTAATAGGGGTTTGGGTTACATCTTATTTAGAACTGATAGGTGGTTTATTGCTCACCTTGGGATTATTTAAATATGTATCATTATATATTCTAGGTGCTGATATTATAATTGCATCAATAGGTTTTGGTATTGTAAAACCCATGTGGGATATGCAGTTTGTATTTCCTCGTTTGGCCATTCTTATTTTTTTAATGGTAATTCCAGTAGCGTGGGATACAATTACGATTGACTATATTTTAGGAAAATTAAAAATTTTTACAGCATAATATTAAATGAATATTATAAATTTACTCGAACCGATAAGTACCATGAAAATTACAATAAATGACAGTCAGAAGATATTTGAAATAATTGAAAAATTCAGTCAGCTTTTTCCGTACTTAAAGGTTGATTTTTTTTCTAATCCTTCCCACTCAAATAATACATCTAAAAGGAATTTAGTGATATATACTAATAAAACTTTAGGTGAATGCAGGACCGTTCAAAAGAAAGGTAGTATTTTAATTACACCATATATGACTGTAAGGGAACTGGAAGCTGAATTCAATGATATATTTGGATTGTCGATGCAAGTATATCGCAAGTCAGGAAAAATATGGCTTGAAACAACCGTTACCGATAGCTGGACACTAGAAGAGCAAAACAAGCAGGGGCAGGCTCTTAGTTCTTAATAAAACCAAAATATATTAGTGGCATAATTTAATTGCTCAACCTATCGGATTGGGCTTTTTTTGTGGTTATAAGTTTTCTTGGATTATATTTGCCCAAAATTGCTTATAATATGAAATATACTACAGAAATTGAAATAAATATACCAGTAAACAAAGTAGTTGAGTTATTTGATAATCCAGACCATTTGAGTAAATGGATGGAGGGCTTGCAAAGCTTTCAGCACCTGAGTGGCACAGCCGGACAGCCTGGGGCAAAATCCAAATTGGTTTTTAAATTGGGCAAAAGGGATATTGAAATGATTGAAACCATCGTCGTTAGAAATTTACCACAAGAATTTTCAGGAACCTATGAAGCTAATGGAGTTTACAATGTGGTTACAAATAGATTTATTCCTGTGGGCGAAAATAAAACAATATATATAACAGAACAAGAATTCCGATTTAAAGGTTTTATGAAACTAATTGCGGTACTTATGCCCGGGGCTTTCAAAAAACAAAGCATGAAATATTGCTCCGATTTTAAAAAATTTGCTGAAAGCTATCCCAATAATTGAGGATCATAAGATATATAATTATATAGTAAAAATTTCATGCAAGCTAAACCACTTTACATTCGCTTAGCCTTGGCTGCTGTGGCAATTACATGGCTTTGCACTTATATATATATTGGCAAATACAATAAGAAAGAATTGATTATATGGGACATGAAAGCTTACTATAGTTATTTGCCGGCCACTTTTATTCACCACGATATCAGCTTCCAATTTGTCGATTCTAATATATACAAACAGCATAACTATTTTTGGGTGAAATCTGCAAATGGAGCGAGGGTGCAAAAGGTAAGTATGGGGATGGCAGTATTATATAGTCCGTTTTTTTTTATCGGGCATGTGCATGCTCTTATTACTGGCGATATTGCTGACGGATGGAGTGTTCCTTATCAATTTTGGCTTGGCTTAAGTAGTATTTTTTATTGTATCATTGGGCTATGGTTGTCCTCACGCATTCTTACCCGGTTTTTCAGCAGCGGGGCTGTGGCATTGGCTTTATTGGCTATTGGCTTGGCCACGAACTTATATTATTATACCATTGTGGAAGGAATGCTTGGGCATGCATACAGTTTGTTTTTATTTACTTTAATCCTTGAGTTCACCATAAGGTTCTATCAAAAAACTCGCTGGGGCATAGTGGTATTAATCGGGCTTTTAGCAGGCTTATGTATATTGGTTCGCCCATCCAATATTGTTATAATTATTATTCCAGCCTTTTGGGGAGTAAGCAGTTGGCAAAGTTTGAAGGAACGATTTGTTTTTTGGTGGCGGCATATACCCAAATTCATTTTAATGGGAATCGTGGCATTTGCAGTTTACACGCCGCAATTAATGTATTGGAAATATATAACAGGCGATTGGTTCTTTTATTCCTATGGTGATGAACGATTCTACTTTAATAATCCACATATATTAAGTACCTTTATCAGTTTCCGCAAAGGTTTGTTAGTATATACTCCCATTATGGTATTTGCCTTTATTGGATTTTTCTTTTTGAAAAAGTATGTTCAAACTGGTTTTTGGGCAATAATAATATATACTATAGTAGTTATATATATGGTGAGTAGTTGGTGGTGTTGGTGGTATGGCGGCAGTTATAGCCTGCGTGCCTATATAGAATCATTTGCTTTTTGGATATTTCCTTTGGCTGCTTTTTTTGAAATTTGTATAGCTAAACTTAAAAAGAAATCTTGGCTCATGCTTGTTATGGTTCTTTTATTTGTATGGCACAACTCATTTCAAATTTATCAATATCGCCTGTCTATACTACATTGGGATTCTATGACTTTTGATGCATGGAAAACCATACAAAATAAACTATATTATCCTGCAGATAGAAATAAGTATTTACGTACCCCCGATTGTGAAAAAGCCATGAAGGGCGAAGACGAAGAAGGATTGCTCTATGAACCGTAAAATAGAAATATATAATTGTTGCAAAAACTATATTGAGCAACGTATTGCATCCATTCAAATGGCTGTGGATGATGCACGTGCAGCCGCTAACGAGGAAACCAAAAGCTCGATGGGAGATAAGTACGAAACCACTAGGGCTATGATGCATTTTGAACAAGAAAAACTTGGTACACAAATGAAGGAAGCCAATAAATTGCAAGATATATTATTGAAAATTAATCCCGAACTCACTCAGAAAAAAGCAGGAACTGGAAGTTTGGTGATAACAGATATCGGCTACTATTATATAGCGATCGGTGCTGGAAAATTTGAAATTGATGGTATTATTTATTTTGCAGTTTCACTCACAGCACCACTTGCTCAGCAGATGATGGGCAAGGTAGCGGGCGATAAAGTAAATTTTAATGGGCGTGTATATAATATTGTAGAAGTATTATAAAATATTTATTTTACTAATTTTAATTCCATAGCTATGCCCACACCGGCAGCATCATATCCATTCACAATAAAAGAGAGTGAATTTACTGTTTCGGTTTCAGGAACTTCAAAATATAAAGCGGTAGTTAAGGTTTGCCCTTTGGCCAATTCGTGAATTTCGGTTTTTTGATCAGGTACCCGTGAAATATCTAAATGAACAGAGGTCATTACAATGCTTCCATCGGAACATTTCATGCGGAATGAGGTGTAATTATAATTATAAGCTTCTTCGCAGTTCGACAAGATATCAATCTCCAAACGTACAAATTGTTTCTTTGTTTTTTTAGGGTTTTCAAGATTTGTACTGTTCGTTGGCCAAAAATCGAGGGTAGCATTTTTCAAAGTGATACTGGCACATGCACCAAAATTGGATGACATGCCTGTTACGCCCACCTCTGTTCTTGCTTGTTTGTGCTCAGCCTGACCTGCTGGTTTTGCAGCAGCCGAAGGTTTTGCTGCAATGGGTTTAGGTTTTGCAGCTACTTTAGGGCCAGGTGTAGCAGCGGGCTTGGGCTTAGTAGGCTTAACCTGCTGCCCCATGGTGTAGTGGCTTGCCATAAACACGAGTGCCAAGAAAAATATTAAGGTGATTTTTTTCATTTTTTCAGTGGTTACTGAAATGCAAAAATACATATAATTGTTTTGATATATTGTTTTATTTAATTGGCCCTGCGTTATAAAATATTTTAAGAGTAATAATACCGAAACTCAATAGACCTCTTTCATAATTCGATTCTAATAAATATAAAGGTTTGAAACACGAATTTTAAAACTTAGAATGCTGCCCTTTTTTA
>JAWXAU010000086.1 GCA_034439655.1 Bacteroidota bacterium
GCCTTTGCAAACCCTCACACAGTAAACGGAATCATATTGGTTAATGGAGCGACCCCAACAGATTCGATATGGAAGAATGGAACTCAAGGAACCTCAGATCATTCTGCTGAGTTTTTGGTAAGCAGCTTCTCTGGAGGTGGTGGCGGTGGTGGAGGCGGTGGCGGTGCAGGCTCTGCACCATTGCCTGTGACCCTGCTCAATTTTATTGCCTACAACAATGGAACCCTTAATAGACTCCAATGGAATACAGCAAGTGAATTCAACAATACTGGGTTTGATATTATGAGAAGTACCGATGGCGTGAATTATAGTAAGATAGGATGGATAGAAGGCGGAATCAATAGCACACAGCTTCGCAATTATATATATGATGACAAAAATATATCTCCCAATACGAAATATTATTACCACTTAATTCAGATTGATATAAATGGCAGCGGTACAAATTCAGAGACAAGGGTGATTGCACCTTCTACTGACCTTTCTGTCCATACTTCTGTTTTCCCAAATCCTTTCAATAGCGAGTTAAACATCATTTTATCCTCAAACAATATATCAGAAAACACAATGGTGGAGATCACCGATATATGCGGCAGAATTATATATAATGAAAAGGTTTCTTTGAAGAATGGCACTGCTTATATAAATATGCCAACAGCTCATCTAGCAGCAGGAATATACTTGCTTACCCTCACCACTAACCATGAAGTTCAAACATTGAAATTGGTGAAAGAATAGAGATATTGGGAGGCATCCAATAATTATGAAACAAAAAGATTACATAATGTAACATTTCAAACTATGCAAAGCACTTACTTTGCGGTGCATGAAAACTAAAAAAGCGGCGGCAATCATCATACTCAGCTATTTTTCACTAAAGGCATCCGCACAATTCAAAAAAGAAAACTTCAATTTCCATTACCAGACTACAGTTGTAACACAGAAGAATTTCAAATCGAAGAAGCCTTTAATTAATCCCTATTCATATACTTTCGGCACTAAAGACGAGGTTGCTACCACACTTACCACTTCGGGTTTCTCAGGATGGCGGATTGCCAATAATACCGAAATTTATTTTAATACCGAAATTGCTGCCGGCACAGGACTTAACCTAGCACGTGGCCTTGGTGGCTTCGTGAACGGCGAATCTTTTAGGGTTAGTAATCCAGCTCCTGCGTTTTATATCGCAAGAGTTTATTTGAATCACTATTTTCCACTTACTGCAGAAAGAGAAAATTTGAATGATGGCATCAATCAAGTAAAAGGCAGCAGACCACAAAAATATATCAGGGTATTGGCAGGCAAATTAGCAATGACCGATTTTTTTGACAACAATACTTATAGCCATGACTCTCGTACACAGTTTTTCAATTGGGCATTGATGAGCAGCGGAGCTTGGGATTACCCAGCTAATACAAGAGGATATACTGTTGGTGCAATGATAGAATATAGAAATACACCCAAAAATGTAGCATATAGATTTGCTTGGTCATTACCGCCCAGCACTGCCAACGGCCACAAGCTCGATTATAATATACAACAGGCCATGTGTTATACAGGTGAAGTGGAACGTAAATTTTCATTGTTCAAAAAAGATATAACAATTCGTGCACTTGCATTTGTAAATAGGGCAATGATGGGTGTATATACCGATGCCACTCCTATCATATCGCAAACTCCGCCTTATATAATATTGCAGCACAATAACTATCATATAAAATATGGCTACTCCATTAATTCAGAAATTAAATTGAATGATTGGTCAGGCGTATTTATGCGAGCAGGATATAATGATGGCAAAACCGAGACTTGGGTATTTACAGAAATTGATGGCTCTGTGAGTTTGGGCTATGCCGCAAATGGAAAAAAATGGAAACGCAAAGATGATTATTGTGGGATTGCTGTTTTGGCAAACACACTTTCGCACGAGCATCAAAATTATCTTAAAGCAGGCGGTTATGGTTTTATGCTAGGTGATGGTTCGCTTAATTATGCACCCGAAATGATTGCAGAAATATATTATAATTTTGCCTTATTCAATGGCCCCATCTTCGTCTCCCCAAACTATCAAATTATTATAAATGCAGGATATAATAAAGATAATCATGCCCCTAATCATGTAATTGGGGCAAGAGTGCATGTGCGGTTTTGAGGATATTTATAATAAAGAACCTCTGTGAACCTCTGTGAAAAAAAATCTAACCACCGTGTTTCACAGAGTAAAAACAAACAGAGTTTCACTAAGTTTTAGTGTATTGTATTAACCTCTGTGCCAACCACTGTGTTCCTCTATGGTAAAAAAATCTAACCACAGTTCGCCCGCAGCGAAACATAGAGTTTTTATTTTGTGTATTGTATTAACCTCTGTGATTCGCCGAGGCGAACCGTGCCAACCTCTGTGTTCCTCTGTGGTAAAAAAATCTAACCACACTTCGCTGGCAGCGAAACACAGCGTAAAAACGCACAGTTCGCCTCTGTGGTAAAAATAATTTGTTATCAGTGGTTAAAATGTATCTTTATTTATGCTACAAAAACCCCGTTCCATTTCTGAAACAGGGTTTAAACTAATTAGAATAATACAAAAGATTATATTAAGCCGCAGGTTTCAAATGGGCTGCGGGGCGTAGTGGCATAATATGATAGTCTTGTTGAGCCAATTCTTCCAGATGGTTGAAGGCCATCAGCATTTTTTCAAAGATATCATTTTTGCTGAATGTATTCATCAAACTATAATAGTATCTGTCAGCTTCATTGTCATTGAGTGGGTGCCAATGTTGGTCTCTGAGTTCAGCTACCAAACTATTTGGTTGTGCAATTTCTTGATTTTCGAAATCGACACATATACAAGCGGTATCATTTTGCAATAAATAGTTTTCGCCTTTTTCAATGAATATTACTTTGTCTTTGGCTGCATATACGGGTAGCATACTTTCTTTCAAACTATTGAACTGAACACTGTCGGCAAAGTCGAGATATTCTTGTATATAATTGAGGTCGAATTTCTCCAAACGGTTCAGCATCATCTGGCGGGCATCGCCACTGCTATAGCCAGCAAGAGCCACATTCTTTAATATATAAGAATCTTTGCTGCAAGTGCGTAATTCGTTTAATATATTTTGTGCAGAGTCGGCATTTTTAAGGAATACTTGATTATATACAAACTCATTATAAGAGTGCCGACCAATGCCCAAATCGGCAAGTACATCTTCGGCACGATAACCATATAATAATGCTTCATCCAAGTAGCTCACATCCGAACGCAAATATTCATTCAAATAACTTTTATATTCTTTATCGAGGCGGGCCATTAATAAATGCACCTCGTCTTCGCCCATTAAGTATACTTCTTCCCAAGGCAGCAAATCCAAATTGGGACCGCTGGTGGGCAAGTGATAACGGCGTATAATACGCTCGCTGAGGATGATTGATTCCTCAAATAGTTCAATACTGTGTAAGTCCGTCATACGGTCAAACTGGATTCCTTCGCGGGCAAATAATTCTTTCAAAACATTGCAATAGCGGGTAATTAAATCAAATGTAGTAGTCATATTAGTTATTATTATTTGGTTGGTTGATGATGCAAAGGTGCAGTGCATTTTTGACAACTTGTGTCGTAGATTTGCCCCATGCTCCCACAACAAAAAATTCTTCGTGTATTCAAGTTAATCAGTCACTTAAAATCGGACAGTCGCAAAACAGTAAGCGAACTTGCCAAGCTGATGGAAACCACCGACCGCAGTATTTACAGGTACTTCGAGCTTTTAGACGAAATAGGTTTTGCTATTGATAAAGATTTTGAAAACCGTTTCTTTATACAAATGTGGGACGAGCATGATAATCCAGTACAGGAATTTTCGCTCGACGAATCGAAACTATTGAGTGATATGCTCAAGTCGACCAAGCATCCCTTGAAAAATTCTTTGCTCGAAAAAATACATACACGAGGCGAACTGCCAGGCATGGCAAAAAATATTGTAAAAGCAAAATCAGCAAAGATTATATCAACGCTTACCAAAGCAATGGAGCTACACAAACAAGTTATATTAAAGAAATATCATTCAGCCCGCTCCAATACCCTCACCGATCGCTTGGTAGAGCCTGTTTGCTTTACCGATAACTATATGAATATTGCAGCCTTCGAACCTGCCAATAAAGACAACCGTCACTTTAAAATCGACCGCATTGGCGAAGTAGAATTGAGTGATAAACTATGGAAACACGAAGCCAAACATCAAAAGCCCGAAGTAGATTTATTTGGCATGGGTGGCAATAAAGAAACCGATGTTCTAATAACGATGGGGCATAAAGCTTATTTATTATTTATAGAAGAAATTCCCAATGGCAAAAACTATATAACTAAAAAAGGGAATAATTATATATTACAATGCAAAATATATGATACCAAAGGTATTGTTCGTTTCTTGGCTGGCGTGGTGGATGATATTATAGATGTGGACCCTGCGGTGTTAAAGAAAGCGTTGTGCAAGCATTTGGATGCAGGAGCTGCTAGAATGGTTAATGGTTAATTATAAATGGTTAATGTGATACGGCTGATTTTGTTAAAGAATTTAGTAGGTGGCGTCAGCAACATTAATCACGCCGCAGCGGGAACCATTTATAATTAACAACTATCCCTAAGTTCTTCCAAAAAACGCCTCACTCCTTTCAACTTCTCTATCACGTCTATTTGGTCAGGTGCTTTTCTCAAAACTTTTAAATGTTGCTTGGCTCCTTCAATCGTGAGCCCTTGTTCTTTCAGCAAATGTTTAATTTGTATAATAGTTTGTAAATCTTGATGGGTATAATATATTGTGCCCTTTGCATTTTTTTGAGGTTTGACTTGGGGGAATTCCTTGGTCCAATGTCTGATTGTAGAAACTGGCAATTCAGTAGCAGCAGTCACTTGAGCAATTCTATATAATTTCTTTTCTTCCTCCATATAAGGGTTCAAATGTATGATATTATTGGATAATAAAATAGTTAAATGAGATCCCTCCTACCGTCGGGAGGACAAACTCTAGAAATCTAATCGTTAGCTCCAAATACTTTATACTTTATACTTTATACCATATACTATAAATTTGCGGTATTGAAAAAGATTACCCTCGATACCGTATATGATTATGATTTCGACTTGTTCGGTATATCAATATCTGCAAAAGGATATATGTTTGCAGCGGCTATTAACAAGCATCTGAATATACAGTTAAAACGCGTGGAGGACTTAGAGGTGAGGCATCCCAGGCAAAAAGAATTTGATGCATATCTGGTATATCATTTTCAGGATTTAGATTTAGAACTTGATTTTTATTTGATCGGAAATAAAAGCAAGCAAGCATTAATTCCGCACTTAAAACCTATAGATTATTTTTGGATGATTAAAGGAGATTATAAAATCAAAGATCCCATACTCTATACAAATTTGTTCAAAGAAATTAAAGGCGTGAATCTCGCTTATCCAATTAAAGTAGAACCTAAAACTGCGTTTGTGAATTTGTTGTTTTAATTTGCGTCCCGTCATCCTGAGCTAACTTCCAGCGAAGAATCTGTTGGGTTCGGAGACGTTACAAAACAGATTCTTCGCCCGAAGCGGGTCCGATAGCAATCGGACTCAGAATGACGTATCCCAGACTAACTATTCAACACACCCCAAATCTTATCCTTCAACTGCTCGATACCTTTTCCTGCAACTGATGATATAAAAATACAATCAACGCCTTTGGGCAAATTCGACTTCATTTGTTCTTGCATTTCATCGTCTATCATATCACATTTGGTAATAGCCAATAATCTCGGTTTATCTAATAATTCAGGATTGAACTGCGTGAGTTCATTCTCCAAAATCTCATATTCTTTTATAATATCATTCGTATCGCAAGGCACCATAAATAATAATAAAGAATTGCGTTCTATATGTCTCAAAAAACGATGACCCAATCCTTTGCCTTCGTGAGCACCTTCTATAATCCCAGGAATATCGGCCATAATAAATGAACGATAATCTCTGTATTGTACGATCCCTAATTGTGGAGTAAGTGTCGTAAACGGATAATCCGCAATCTCAGGTTTGGCAGCACTTACCACAGATAGTAAAGTAGATTTTCCTGCATTCGGAAATCCGACCAAACCAACATCAGCCAATACTTTTAATTCTAATATATTCCAAACTTCTTGACCATCTTCTCCAGGTTGTGCAAAACGCGGTGTTTGCCGCGTCGGACTTTTAAAATGATCATTTCCCAATCCTCCACGACCACCTTTTAATAATATTTTTTCTTGCCCGTGATCTGTAATCTCTAAAATAAATTCTCCGGTCTCGGCATCACGTGCTACTGTTCCTAAGGGAACATCCAAATATTCATCTTTCCCTTCTGCTCCTGATTTTTTACCACTACCACCTGGTCCACCATCAGGTGCTATAATATGTTTGCGATATTTGAGATGCAGCAATGTCCAAAAATTACTATTGCCACGAAGTATGATATGCCCTCCACGACCTCCATCGCCTCCATCAGGCCCGCCCATCGCAGTAATTTTATCGCGGAGCAAATAAGAACTTCCTGCACCACCTTTACCTGTGCGGCAACATATTTTTACGTAATCTACGAAGTTATTATCAGCCAAAATATTTATGATTTAATGTGGTAGGATTTAATGATTTCAGTAGTCAGTAATTAGTGGTCAGTAGTCAGTGCTCCGCCTCGGCGGACGGCGTCATCTAACTGTTTACTGACTACTGCTTACTATTACTGTCTACTGTTTACTGTCCGCTATCTACTGTCTACTGCCCACTGTCTACTGTCTACTATTTACTACCCGCCGCGGCGGGCTGCCCACTAATAGCATCACACAAAGCATCGAATATATCCTCTACACTTCCAACGCCATTAATACCTTTAAATTTTCCTTGTGCACTATAATGATCTTTTACGGGAGCGGTTTCGTTATTATAGACATTGATGCGATTTTGAATAATTTCAGGATTTTGATCATCCGCACGACCACTGTCTTTGCCACGAAGTAACAAACGTTTTCTTAGTTCCACTTCTTCCACTTCAAGTGCTAACATTAATGTAATGGAGCAACCTAGTATTTCCAGAAATTCATCCAAGTTCTCAGCTTGAAATTTATTCCTCGGGAAACCATCGAATATATAACCTTTGGCTTCCGGTGTTTTGGCTACTTCAGCTTCTACCATACCAATGGTAACTTCATCAGGAACTAATTTTCCTTGGTCCATATAACTTTTTGCAAGCGTTCCTAATTCGGTGCTCCCTTTGATATTTGCCCTAAAAATATCGCCTGTTGAAAGATGTACAAGACCATACTTTTCAATGAGTTTAACTGATTGGGTACCTTTGCCTGCACCCGGAGGGCCAAATAAAACTATGTTAAGCATGTAATTTTTTTTAGAGGTGCAAAAATAGGCTATTGTGGCGGTGGAATAAAAAATTGTTTTTGAGAAATAAGACTGTGATAATTCAAGAATAAAACCCAATACCTTCGTAGCGAAACTTGTATGAGATTATAAAATATGAGATTCCAAATTTACATGGCTGCTTTTAGGTAACCCTGAAATGAAGAACATACAATGAACACAATACAGGAGAATAAAAAATCGGACAATAACTTGCATATAGTGCTGGCTTTGTATTTATCCTCTCTGTCATACTGTATTTCATCATTATCCGCAACGATTTGGATGCCAATGACACTCACAGTGGACAAGGGGTAGTACCAGGAATGGGTGCTTTAGTCACTTTAATCTTACTTGTATTTTATATAGTATTTCTGATTATTTAAATTGTCCTCTTTTTCAAAATAAGAAAACGTCATGAAATCTCTATACTTAACTTTTTTATAGCACTTCCACTAATTATAGTAGTACCGATATGCATAAAAATGGGAGGGCTACCCTATAGATAATTTAATACTATTTTGATAGGCCTCCTTATATCTAATTTATCAATATATTTGGCGAGCAAATACAAAAAGGATAAAATAGTGAGTTTTGCATTTTTATTTGTATTTGTATTGATCTTCTTAGTTGCCGCTCTATACTTATATAATAGAACCAGTAAAAATAAGTACTGGTGGGATAATGGTAAAGAAATAATATATTCTCCTAGCGGGCAGAAAATTTTAGAGGCTGAAGATAAAAAAGAAGGAGAATACTTTGGTTCTATTACAAAATGGAACTACGAAGGAAAATTAGAAAGCTTTAGAAGGTACCCCCATGGCTCAAAACAAAAACCTGATAGTGCTGTAAATTTTGAATGGGACATAATGCGTACTATGAGATACACCTTTGATAGTGTAGGGCATACTTTCGAGCGGGAAAACAATTATGACTACAATCCATACAAAGGCCTTTTTTTATACACAACGTTTTTAATAGATAGAACCACAAAACATTATTCAGAGAAATGGTGGTATCCCGAAACGAGAACTCTAAAAAGCAATATTTATACTTTCGATAGCGTTGGGAATACTTACAGAAGATATATATATTATAAAAAAGAAAATAAAGTATCTAGTATGATTACTAACATATATAAGCTAGAATATTTTGATAAGTCCTCTGATGATTTATATTAAATGATGCCACTATTTTTTTTAGCTTCTACTATATATTCGAGTTTGAAAAAGCGTAAACAATAATGTAATTTTAAAAACATGTATGTCTCTTTCCACTAATTTCGCACCACCAATTATCATGAAAAATATCCTCATAGCCAATCGTGGCGAAATAGCCCTACGCGTGATGCGTGCCTGCAAAGAGATGGGCATTAAAACAGTAGCCGTATATAGTGAAGCCGATGCAAATGCACTTCACACACTTTATGCTGATGAAGCCTTTTGCATAGGCCCTCCTCCTTTCAACCAAGGACTGTGCACCGCTGGTGTCCCCACTAACAGATATTAAAACTTGAATAATCTAATCCGCCGCGGCTGAGTTAATCCTTGTTCTTAAATAAAAACATTGTCCACGGGTGGTGCCCTAACTAACCAAATCATTTAAATAAAAACATTATAAAAATGAAACGTTTTCTATTTTCTATATCACTTTTATTACTTTTATTTTCTTGTAAGCAAAAAGCTAACAAAATAAACTCCGCATTCTACTATTGGAAAACTGTATATGATTTAGATTCCACTGATGTAAAAAATCTTAAAAACAATCATTTCAATATATTATATCTCCGTTTGTTTGATGTGGATTGGGATGGTGTAAAAAATACCCCTATGCCCAAGGCTACACTACAGTTCAATAGCGACCCCGACACAGGTTTGCAAATTGTTCCTGTTATATATATTACGCAAACATGTTTAAAGAAATTGAGTTTAGATTCTGTTAAAATTTTGGGTGGATTAATTGCCCAAAAAGCGAACGCAATTTGTAAAGTATTCCATATCAACTATAATCAAATACAAATAGATGCTGATTGGACTGAAAGTACGAAGGACAAGTATTTTGCTTTGCTTACGGAAGTAAAAAAAGCACAAGAAGGTAAAAGAATATTAAGTTGTACCATTCGTTTGCACCAAATCAAATTCCCTGAGAAAACAGGTGTGCCGCCCATTGACCGTGGCATGCTGATGTTTTACAATATGGGTGAACTGAGTCAGATTAATGAGGAGAATTCTATATATAATGAAAAAACAGCAACACAATATACCGACCATATAGACCGTTATAAATTACCTTTGGATATGGCCTTGCCGCATTTTAGTTGGGGCATATTATATAGGGGCAAAAAAGTAGCGGCCATACTGAACGGATTGAAAAAAGAAAACCTCGACAATCCATTTTTTATGAAACAGGAAAATAATTGGTATACCGTAAAAGCCTCTACCACATGGGGCAGCAACGATTTGCATGCAGGCGATAGAATAAGATTGGAAACTGCCGACGAAAACACTTGCAAAGATGCTTGGGCTTTCCTTAAATTGCACCAAAAATCAGATTCGTTTACGCTTACCTTTTTCGATTTGAAACCCAAAACCAATGAAAAAACATTTCAAGACTTATATCATATTGCTCATAGCAGCGATTAGTCTGGGTACTTATCAGTATATTAAATCATGCGGTGGGGGTTGGTATGACCCCGATGGAGATGCACATAATTTGGTGAGTCAGGAACTGATTGGTGAAACGCCCTATCAACCCTATCTATTCACTGCCAACTCTTATTTGTATGGTGGCAATGAACCCAATATTGATGGAGGAATTAATGCCCAAGAATGGTCGAATTACTTGGGAGTTAAAATTACTACTTCTGACCTTACTTTTTTCACGGACCGTTTATTCAATATGGAAAATGCGGTATCCTATTTTGAGACAAAGAAATTTGCAAAGCACGATGAGAAACGACAATATTATTATGATAATGATGATTCAGATATATTATCGAACAAAATATATAAATTGATTCTGAAAAATAGAGATAAGAAAACATTATATTATTTGAACAATTTACGAGCCATTGAGGTTGCTTTGGCTCAAGATTATTGGGACAATAGACCAATAGATTCACACAAACTCGATTCCCTATATTATGTAATTAAAACAAAAACATTGAAACAAAAATTACCCGATTATTTAAAATGTAGGTATACTTTTTTGTTGTGCAAACTCGCATTTTATACGCACAGGTTTGAGCGGTTTTATCCTGCTTATGAAAGTTTGAAGAAGCTTACCAATAAAACTATTTTGCTAAGTTGGTGCAGAGGCTATAATGCAGGCTTTATGCGTATGCGAGGGTCTATGGACAGTGCATCTTATGAGTATTCTAGAATATTTGTGGAGTGCCCTGAGATTATGCAAACTGCTTTCAAAAGTTTTTATTGGTGTAAAGGGAAACATGGAAGTTATGAGGCTTATTCATTTGGCTATAATGAATCTGAAAGTAATAATAAAAATGTTGCATTTGAAAACTATAATGATTTTGCAAGTGTAGAAAAATTATTTAAAACCCCACAAGAACGTGCCAATTATTTTGGCTTATATATCAACCGTTCCTATATACCTGCATGTACTGATTTTTTGGAAGAGATTATAAAGAATGACCCAGCAAACGAATGGGTAGATGTAAACTTAATGCGTGGAATTGCACAACTCGAGTTTTATAATTCCGGGAATTATATTGATACAAGTTTGAGTAATGAATTAGTACAGTATAAAATTTTTGTGAGCAAACATGCCTATCATAAATCACTGAAACGCCCATGGCTATGGTTATTGGGAGCTGGTTATTTATCATACTTATCTGGTGACTTTGAGCAATCGTTGAAGTATTATAAAGAAGCAGAAAAGTTAAATGCACGCGATAGTTTATTTCAAAATCAAATCAAATTATTGATACCATTAGCCTATATAAAATCAAAAAAACAAATTACAGAAAAAGAAGAAGCCGACGCACTCGCTTATTTGAATAATTTAAATCAGGTTCCAAAGAACTTGCATACTGATGATATAAGAGATGAATTACTGAATATGCTTACTGACAAGTATACCAAGCAAAACCAACCAGCCAAAGCAATGGGCATTAAAAATATATATTATAATTCAGAAAATTTACTGAGCCAACCCCGTAATTTGAATATTGATTCTATTATAAATTTTATTGAAAAGCCCAGTACTAAACCGTATGACAATATATGTAAATTATTGAATAAATATACGGTTTCTCAACTCCGCCTTGTAAAGGGAAGTATCTTGGTGGGGCAATACAAATGGAAGGAAGCCTTGAAAGAACTAGAAATGGCAAACGATGAAAAAAAATATTCTGCAAGTGAAGACCCATTCAAGAATATTGATTTACCACTTCATGACTATAATGCTCATGGTTCAGGAACATCGAGAATTGACTTTTGTAAAACGATGATGGCACTTGAGCAAAAAATTAAAAGCTCGCAAGCAAACGAAAAAGAAGTACTCAAATATGCAAATGGATTGTATAATATCAGTTATTGGGGTAATTGCACTTCATTAACAGAGTATGGTTTTGTGAGTAATTTTCAGTCTTATAGTAATTCAAAATATGAGAATATCACTAACACGATGACAAACTTGTATGTATATCCTATGTTCGATTGTGAAACTGCTAAAAAATATTACTTGAGGGCTGCCTACAAATCTACTAATAGAGAGTTTCAAGCACAATGTTTTTTCTTTGCTGCTATATGCGAATTGAATGATTATTATATTAGTGACCACTATAATGAAGGAAATAGTTGGGATTTTAAAATTAATTTATATAGTAGTAATTTTAAAATCATGAAACAAAATTATAAAGACACAAAATATTATCAAGATGCATTGAAAACTTGCAGCTATATAGATGAATTTGACAAATTGCCCTAATGGACAAAGTGAGTATAAAAAAGGCCACCATCACCGATTTGGAAAGCATTGCACAATGTCATGTACTATCTTTCCCGAATACCTTAGGTGGTAAATTGGGAATAGAATTTATGATGAATGCTTTGAAGCCTTTTGTTATCGACTCCAATAAATATTTATTGTTTGCTGATGCTGCAGGAATTTGTGCTGGATATGTAAACGCTAATATGCGAGACGGCACTCCGGGGTCGGTAAGTACCATGATACAAAGTGGACTAAAAAGTGGCATTAACATCGTCTTGTTTAAAAAACCGTGGTTGCTTTTTCATCCAGAAATATTTTCGAAGTATAAGGTGATTGCAAAAAATATATTGTCTAAAAAAGCACCCGCACGACAAGTAGTGGACGATGTTCCAACCATTGGTTTACCTGGTATGTGTGTGCATCCAAAATTTAGAGGAAAGGGTTTGGCAAAAGAACTTATGTTGGCAGCCGAAAATGAAGCCATTCATTTGGGCTATAAAAAATTACGGTGTACTGTAGCAGTAGCCAATCCTGTTGCATGGAAGAATCATGAAAAAATTGGTTTCAAAATCGTTGAAGAAATTAAAGGAAATTACAAAATGGAAAAATATATTTAAATTAATTTGCAAAAAATGCGAATATCTATATTTAATTCGTAAGTTCTTTTGCCATCACCTATTAAAATAAAAAAATATGAAAAAAATTCTTCGCAATGGGGAACCAAATTCCCTAAAAAAATATACATTCTTATTGTGCTTTATGCTGCAAGGACTGATGATATTTGCACAACAAAACCTTCGAGGTACTATAATAGACCGCGAGAGCAAACAACCGCTGCAAGGTGTTTCTATTCAATTAATTTCTGAGTCGTTAACCGGCTACGAAAATACTACAGACGCTGCGGGGAATTTCACTATCATGAATATCCCCGTTGGGCGTTATAACTTTAATATTACCTTAAAAGGATACCGCACCGAGTATTTGCAGAACATCATCATAAACCAAGGTAAAGAAACCATATTAAATATAGAGCTTGACCAACAAGGGGAAGAATTAAAGCAAGCTTCAGTTACTTCAAAAAAAGGCAAAGGACAAGTATCGAACGAAATGAGTTTGGTTAGTTCACGACAGTTTACGGTGGACGAGACGGATAGATTTGCTGGCAGCAGAGGAGACCCCGCACGTATGGCAAGTAATTTTGCTGGAGTGCAAGGTGCAGATGATTCAAGAAATGATATAGTAGTAAGAGGAAATTCTCCACAAGGAGTTTTATGGAGAGTGGAAGGTGTTGATATACCCAATCCCAATCACTTTGCAATACCAGGAACTACAGGTGGTCCCGTGTCGATGATTAACAATAAAATATTGTCGAATAGTGATTTTTATACCGGTGCATTCCCTGCTGAATATGGTAATAGCACTGCGGGTGTTTTTGATTTAAAATTACGAAATGGAAATAATAAACGCCATGAACGTAGCACACAGTTTGGATTTTTGGGTTGGGATTTAATGATGGAAGGACCACTCAGTAAAAAATCAAAAGCATCGTATTTGGTTACCTATCGTTATTCAACTTTAGCTCTGTTTAGCAAACTAAATATTAAACTCGGAACCGATGCTGTCCCTATATATCAAGATGCATCTTTCAAATTAAATTTCCCGTTAAAAAATAATAAAGGGTCATTCTCTGTTTTTGGAATCACAGGCACAAGTGCAATTGATATAAATATTAGCAAAAAGAAATATAGTGCAACCGACGACCTATACGGACAGGACGATAGAGACCAGCAGTTCAGTAGCAAAGCATTTTTTGGCGGAGTGAATTTTTTATATTCGATTAATAAAAAAAGCTATCTAAAAGTTACCTCTATTTTTACTACACAATCTCAAATTACTACACATGAACTAGTATATAGACATGTGGATTCGACCGATGTAAATAACAAGAAATATGCATTAGATTCTATCACACCAAACTTAGGTTATACCTTCAATCAAAAAACAATCAATACACATATATTATATAATGCAAGACTTACACGCAAAACAACTTTTAGAGCTGGACTTATCTTAAATACGAATATTGCACATTATATTGATAGTGCTACAAATTTTGATACCAGTTCTGCTAACTTTGGAAAATGGTCTACTCGTTGGAACACCCAAAGTGATGTCTCTAATCTCTTGCAACTCTATGCTCAGGTAAAACATAATTTCAATTCTAAATTATCAGGAACTTTAGGTTTACATGCACAATATTTTACTTTAGGTAAAGCATCAAGTTTGTTTGAACCAAGGTTAGGACTTAAGTATTTGCTCAATAATAGAAGTTCACTGAGCTTCGGCATGGGTGTTCATAGCCAAATTCAACCGCTATACACCTATTATTATATATTACCCGGAAATACTACCCCACATAATTTGAATATGGGATTAACTAAAAGCAATCATTATGTACTATCATACGATCTACGTGTAAGTAAATCAACTCGTTTCAAATTTGAAACCTATTACCAACAATTATATAATATCCCTGTAGAAGTAAAATCGAGTTCATTCTCTTTGGTGAATACGGGTTCAGCATTCTCTAGATTTTTTCCAGGCAAATTACAAAATATGGGCACTGGTTGTAATTATGGAGTGGAGTTTACTTTAGAAAAATCATTTACCAGAGGTTATTATTACATTACCACGCTTTCATTGTTTGATGCTAAATATAAAGGCAGCGATGGTGTTTTGCGTAGTAGCGACTTCAATACCAATTCAGCTTTTAATGCTTTATTGGCAAAAGAATGGTTGTTTAATACCAAAGGAAAAAACAAACATTCATTAAATGTTGGGGGTAAATTTACCTATGCAGGAGCTCGTCGTTTTTCACCTATCGATTTAGCAGAATCTATCAAACAAAGGGAATATGTAGAACTTGATTCACTTAAGAATACCAAGCGTTTCGATAAACCTTATATACGTTTCGATTTGAGAATATCTTATAAGATTAATTCAAAACATTTAACACATGAATTTGCCATCGATATTATAAACCTTTTCAATTATAAAAATGTATTGAAATATACTTACGTGCCGAATTCTCCTTATGAAAAGGTGGATTATCAGTTAGGACGCTTACCTTTGTTCTATTATAAACTAGATTTTTAATTTGGAACAATCACAAAAAATACAGGCCAACCGTTTGAATCACCTGAAACAAATGGTTGGCCTTTTTGATTTAAGTAAACCACTTGATTTATTTATTAAAGAATATTTTCAACAGCACAAAAACTTTGGCTCACGCGATCGCAGGTTTTATCGAAATATTGTATATAATTATTTCCGCCTGGCCAATTTGAAACTGGATGAGAATATAAATTACCATTTGGCTGCAACCATTAGTGGCGATAACGAATTTGCAGATTATATGGGAACGCTCACTTTGCTTGAGTTTCCGCCCAATTTGGATATTGAAAACTATCTAAATATTACAGGCAAAAAAGCGGAAGATATATATCCTTTTGCAAAAAATATAAGCGAGCAAATAGATATTAAAAACTGGGTCAATAATTTCTTTAATAAAACAAGGGTTTGGGTAAGGGTGGAGAAGGGGAATATCAATAATGTGGTAGCGTATTTGAATAACAACAATATCCCATTTGCCAATGAAAAAGCAAATACTTTTAGTTTCGATACCAATGTAGATGTGAAAGATATTGCTGCAAAAACCAGTTCCACTATTATAGTGCAAGACCTCAGCTCACAACTTGCTGCAGGCGATATACAATTGAAGGAGGATAGTAAAGTATGGGATTGTTGTGCAGGTTCGGGTGGTAAAAGTTTGATGTTGCATAGCAGATATCCTACGGCGAATTTTTTTGTGAGTGATATTCGCACCAATATTTTGGATAATTTGCGAAGACGTTTTCAGTCATCGGGTATAAAAGATTATGCTTGGAATGTGGTTGATTTATTATCTTTAAACAAACAGCCCATTACATTTAATACACTTAATTTAGATCATAGACCCGCAATTGCAATCAATAGTTTCGATACTATAATAGTGGATGCACCTTGCAGTGGTAGCGGTACTTGGAAACGTACACCAGAACAATTAAAACAATTCACCGAGCAATCTTTATCCGATTATGCAAGTAGACAAATTAAGATTTTAGACAATATAATTCCTTATCTAAAAACGAATGGAAAATTGATATATATGACTTGCTCGATATACAAAACCGAAAACGAAGATATCGTTAACCATTTCATCACAGAAAAAAAATTGGTTTTAATCAATTCTCAATATTATAATTGCACCGATAAAGGTGGTGACAGCATATTTAAAGCGGAGCTTCAAATAGTAAGTGATAAGTGGTAAGTAATAAGTAATAAGCAGTAAGGTGTTGTTGCCGCCATTCGTCCCGATAACTAGCGGGAACGCTCAAGGTGGCATCTGCCGAATGGCTCTTACTCCTTATCCCTTGCTTCTAAGAAAAAAAATATATAATTAAAAAATATAAAATAATACTCATGATTCCATCAGTCGACCTAGCCAACTTCATGCATGGAGATGCAGAAGCCAAAAAAAAGTTTGTAAAAGAATTGGGCGAAGCCTATGAAAATATAGGTTTTGTAGCTGTTCGCAACCATTTGTTCAAACCCGAACTTGAAACAAAACTATATAGTGAGGTTCAGCATTTTTTCTCCTTACCGTACGAAACAAAATTAAAATACGAAGACCATCATATTGCAGGTCAGCGTGGCTATACTTCTTTTGGTCGTGAGCATGCAAAAGGCAGCACAGTAGGCGATTTGAAAGAGTTCTGGCATTTTGGTCAGGAGGTTACGGATGGTGATGCTATCATAAATGAATATCCAAAAAATATATGGTGCGATGAACTTCCTGAATTTAATAAAGTAGGAATTGAAGCCTATAAAGCTATGGAAGAAACCGGCAAATATATGTTGCGTGCTATTGCTTTATTTTTGGGATTGGATGAGTTTTATTTCGATGCCAAAATACATAATGGCAATAGTATACTTCGCCCGATACATTATGGTCCAATTGTGGGTGAACCCGCATCTGCGGTGCGTGCAGGGCAGCATGAAGACATTAATTTAATCACTTTGTTAATGGGTGCCTCTGCTGATGGATTGCAAGTATTGAATAAACAAAATGAATGGGTAAGTGTAACTGCTTTGCCCGAACAAATTGTAGTAAATGTAGGCGACATGTTGCAAAGATTAACCAATAACAGATTGAGCAGCACGACACACCGTGTGGTAAATCCACCACGTGAAATGTGGGGCAATTCGCGTTATTCGATTCCTTTCTTTTTACATCCGCGTTCCGAAATGCGTTTGGATTGCTTGCCTGAATGCATAGATGCGGAACACCCGATACAATATGAACCTATCAGTGGTGGTGAATATTTAGATGAAAGGTTGAGAGAGATTGGGTTGAAGAAGTAAGTATATTATTGTAGTAGTTTTTTTAACCACAGAGTCGCACAGAGTAAAAACGCACAGTGTTGCACTGAGTTTTCATACTACTAAAATGTAACCTTTGTGATTCGCCACGGCGAACTTTAACAAACTCTCGTGCCTCGATGGTAAAAAAGAAAATAATAAAATTGAGTTTATATTAGTGTAAATGATGAGCATGTGATATAGCAAGAAACAGGTAAATCGTGAAAAAATATGTATCTAGACAATAGAGCATTGTTATGCATAAAGCTGATAAAACTACCCAAGAAAAATCAATTTCCTTCCTTTTATATATAATTGTATTAAGGCTGAATGTTAGAATCCAGGAAATAATTATTTCAATTACAATTATTCCATTTTGGCCATCCATCCGATACTTCATCCATGTTAGCATTAATAATACCGAAACTCAATATATAATAGTCCAAAAGAAAGGGACTAATTCGCCCGCATCCCGATAATTATCGGGATTAAGCGGGGCTTTCGGGATGTAGTTCGGCATTACCATTCTACAAACCAAATCCGCCACAGGCGGAGAACTATTA
>JAWXAU010000087.1 GCA_034439655.1 Bacteroidota bacterium
ATGCCGAACTACATCCCGAAAGCCCCGCTTAATCCCGATAATTATCGGGATGCGGAGGGATTAGTCCCCCTTTTTTTGGACTATTATATATTGAGTTTCGGTATAAACCCTTGTTATATAAAAACCCATTCCTACATTTGTACCCTTGGAACTCGTGCAAACATATCATTCTAAAAAAGGCAGAAACAATCTCTGCCCTGCACATTGCATTCGCAATACCATCTTTTCCATTACCGCCTACCCACCAATAGTTTGATTAAATAAAGTAGTTACTTTTAAAAAGTAATCCTTTGCTCTCTGCCATGCAGGGGGATTCTACTTCATTTATATTTTTCTAACAATTTAATCAAATTATTATGCATTACGTTAAGTCCTTATTTCCATTTATATCATTTCCCTTATTAGTGAATGGATAGTTTCTAAACTCCGCAAAATATCCATTTACTATAAGCAAGAAACTATTGCCAATATAGTGATAGGCATCATTTCAATGGCAACAGATTTGATATTCTCACTACTTACTTTACCCATCTTATGGTATCTATACAATCATTATCGGTTTATAGAATTGGAGCAAGATTCCATCATTACTTTCTGTGTACTATTCATTTTAATAGACTTCACGGAGTATTGGTTTCACAGGTTAAGCCATGAAATAAATTTATTATGGTCGGCTCATGTAGTGCACCACCAAAGTGAGTTTTTCTACTTGAGTGTTGGGATTCGCACTTCATTTTTTGTACCTCTATTTAATATATTTTTCTATTTAATTTTTCCCGTCTTGGGTTTCAGTCCTGATATGCTACTATTGATTATTTTTATTCAAGGAATATACCAATTATTAATACATACAGAATTGATAGGCAGGCTTGGATTTTTAGAATATATATTGGTAACGCCATCTGCACATAGAGTTCACCATGGAAAGAACGATATTTATATCGATAAAAATTATGGAAAGATTTTTATTATATGGGACTTTGTTTTTCATTCTTACCAAAAAGAAATAGAAGAAGTAATATATGGATTAAATAAAACAATCGAGGTGAAAGGGTTTATTCGATCAATGACAGAACCCTACAGAACAATGGCAAAAGCATATAGAAAACTGGAAGTGAAAAAATATAGGAGAGCCGTTATTTTCAAAAAACCTGATAGAGCTGCTGAATTATATGATAGTGTGTTGAAGAAAGCTACCGACAATTAATCCTCAGAAAGAAACCCATTCACCACCTCATAAAACTCTTGTGGTTTATCCGCATGAAGCCAGTGCCCTGCATTTTCGATAGTTTCTAATATATAATTCGGGAATAATTTTTCTATCATATCCAAATCGCTATCTAATATGTATTTTGATTTGCTCCCTCTAATAAATAAAGTAGGACTATAATATATAGTTCCACTTACTTCGCCACTGATATTGTTATAATACTTTTCTAAAACAGGTAAATTCATTTTCCATATAAAGTCTCCATTTTCATCGCGTGTTAAATTCTTTAATAGAAACTGCCGTGTAGAAAAATCTGCTAAGTCCTGAGCCATCAAATTATCAGCTTCGGTGCGACTTTGCAAGGTTTGCAAATTGATACGATGCAAAGCACGGAACACCTCTTCATGCCCTGGTGGATAAGCCTTTGGAGCAATATCAGCGACAACCAATTTTTCAATTCTCGATGGATTTTCTAAAGCCATTTGCATTGCAATTTTCCCACCCATTGAGTGACCTATTATATATACTTTGCTAATGCTTTCGTGGTCTAAAGTTTCTATAATATCATCCACCATCACTTGCAAACTAAACACATCACTATGCATTGATTTGCCATGGTTACGCATATCCATCACCAATACTTTATAATCTTTTGCAAACTGCTGTGCGAGCAAATGCCAATTATCTCCCATACCCAAAAATCCATGCACTATAATAAGTGGTGGCCCTTGGTTTCCGTATGTTCTAAAATTTAGTAGCAAGTATTATAGTTCGTTATTGATTGGAGGGGACACCAACCATGGAAAGAAAAATTATAATAACTGAGCCCCATTAACCCCGCCGCGGCGGGAACCATTCATCGTTCATTCCGCCGCTGCGGACATTATTTATCATTTATCGTCTGCCATCCCCGTCCGCTTTAGCTGACGGATTAAATATTATACAATCCCTCTCTCCTTTTTCACATACTCCCACGCACTTTGCACCGATTTGAATTTTTCATTCGCATCTTTTTGATATTGATCTCCCAAGTGTGCTACTTTATCGGGGTGATATTTGAGAGCCATTTTACGGTATGCTTTTTTAAGTTCATCATCAGTGGCTTCTGCAGTTGTTTCCAATATTTTGTAAGATGATTCTGTATCTTTCACAAACATGGCTTTGATACTTTCAAAATCGGGTTGTGATACACCCAACCATGATGCAATATTTCGTATCATTTCCAACTCAGTACTATGCACATGTCCATCGGCAGTGGCCACACCAAAGAGTAAATGTATCATTTGTACACGACTTGGATGATCGGTATACTGTCTTATTTGCTGGCATACATCACGCACCGGAATTTCTTTGGCCATCAAATCTTTGAGCAAATGCATTTGCTCTTGTGTATGCTCTTTCCCAAATTGGCGTTTGAAAAATTCTTTCACATAATCAAGCTCGCCCACGGTCACTTTTCCATCTGCTTTCATCACCGCTGCACAAAGCACCATGAGACTTGCAGTAAAATCGGCATTGGTAACTTGCCGCCCATAAGTTTGAGTGGGATTAGGATTGTTTTGAAAAGCTGCTACACTTTCAGTATTGTCGAAAGCTGAACCTAAAACAAAGCCGAGCAAGGCACCCATTGGCCCACCAAGAGCGAAGCCTAGACCGCCTCCCAGCCATTTTGCATATTTTGAATAATTAGTTGTAGCCAAAGTACTATATATTTACGATTTTTGATTAACCTCGCCGCGGCGAGTACGATTGGTGTCAGATAACACTGCCGTCGCGACGTCATGCTGAACTTGTTTCAGCATCTCTATATCTAATTCCAATGCTAAAACTTGTCGCAAGATTACAGCGAATTAAACATATATAAAATATTTTGTGCTTTAAATTTAAAAAATTGGTAGCTGAAGCATCTTATAAATTTGTTGCAACGATATCTACACTCAGAAAATAACAGAAAATCCCTTGTCCTTGGTTACTGCATATTTAATACCGACCTGCAATATATAATAGTCCAAAAAAAAGGGACTAATCCCGAATGCTTTCGGGATGTAGTTCGGCATTACCATTCTAAAATCTAAATCCGCCACAGGCGGAGAACTATTTTAGTTTAAGAATTAGTATAAGAAATGAGGTGTAGAAATGACCCGTATGGCTGAAAAGCCAGGATTAGACCGCGAAGCTATGGGCGGAGACATTTTAAAATACAGCAGTGATAGTGGCGAAACAACAGTTTTGATAATTCCCAAACGATACACACAGTACGCAATACACAAAACGTAAAGAGGCCATCGAAGACGCTACTGTTGTTTCGACCGCGGTTTTGCATTGGGCCTCCCAAGCAAAAAATTACCTCGGTATTTTAAAACACTTTTGCCTACTTTTGGTGTCAAATGTAGGGGCCTTAGCGGCGAGCGAGGCTATATACAAAGTAGTGAAATTGCTAAGAATATATTTTGAAAATTTTTTCTTTTGCAACGAAATTAATATTCAACCAATACAAAAAATTCTTTATAATTGCCTCTCAAATATCCCATTATGGTACAAGTAGAAAATCTCACTTACGATTATCCTAGCCACAGAGCCCTTGATGGACTTAGCTTTAGCATTCCATCAGGCTCCATCACTGCTTTAGTAGGGCCAAACGGTGCAGGGAAAACCACTTTGATGCGTTGCCTTGCAGGGCTTACCCGTCCGCTAATGGGAAGCATAATGATTAATGGTACTGATGTACTGGAGGACCCACGAAAAGTTCACAGACAAATTGGTTTCTTGGCCGATTTTTTCGGATTATATGATAAGCTCACAATATATGAAGCCCTCACTTATTTTGCAAAAGCACACGATGTGCCTAATGATGAAGTAGACAAACGAGTATTAAGTATTATAGAACGCTTGCACCTTAGCGATAAAACACATGCCGATATTGGTCACCTTTCAAGAGGTATGAAACAACGTGTGGCTATTGGACAAACAATGGTTCATAATCCTGGATTTTTAATATTGGATGAACCTGCATCGGGCTTAGACCCTGAAGCAAGACACGATCTCGCTAATTTATTTAAAGAACTAAACAAAGACGGAATCACACTTTTGGTATCGTCGCATATTTTGGCAGAGCTTGATGAGTACTCCAATAATTTAGTAATTATGCGTGAAGGAAAAATTGTAGACAATGATTTCTTCGAACAAAAAAATACAGATACCCGTCACTTATTATTAAAATTAACGCAGCCAAATACCGAACTCCTAAGTATACTAGAAGCAGAAACTCAAATATCAAATATTGAAGCGACGGAAACAAGTGCCAGTTTCGATTTTGATGGTACCGAAACTCAACAAGCTGAACTGATGGTAACACTTATACGCAAAGGGCTTTCAGTATTATCTTTTGCCGAAGAAAAAGTGAATATGCAAGACAAATATTTGAATACTATTAAACAAAAATAATTATGAGCATCGCAATATTTAATAATAACCCGGAACTAAAACGTAATGTTTTACTTGAGCTCACCCGCCAAAGACTTATTTTGATGCCCCTCATTATGGGACTTATCTATTTGATTAGTTTTAATTTTGGCAGCAGTGGTAGTTTTGCTACCAAAGCAAATGCTTTATCACAATTAATGTTTGCTATTATCATATTTGGATGGGGAACTTGGCAAGCTACTACCAGTTTTATTGATGAAATAAATGACCGCACTTGGGACCAGCAACGCATGACCAGCTTGCATCCAATTACGATGATGGTAGGAAAATTATTTGGCAGCACTATATATATATGGTATGGAGCAGTAATGGCTTTGTTTATATATTTCATCACTTCATTATCGCTAGATGAAAGTGTTTTAAAAATAAAGACAGGTATCACGGCTATACTATTGGGGATACTAGGTCATGCCGTCGCTATTATAGTAAGCTTGCTGGTAATTCGTAAAAATCGTGATAAAAGCAAAATAAATACAAGACCTATTTCTATATTATGCGTGCTATTTGCATTGTCTTTTATTAGCTATGTATTTCCTTTTCATATATTTGGCTCTCTGTTTATAGCTGACCCACAAGCATCTTGGTATGCATTTGAACTACCGAAGTCGACTTTAACTTTAATATTTGTTATATTTTATTTGTCTTGGGCACTGTTGGGATTATATTATTTGGTAAGAGGTGAGTTGCAATTTGCAAATAAACCAACCTTGTTTATTATATTTTTAGTTTGCAATGCCATTATTGTAACTGGTTTAATACCCAATACTGGTATTAATAATTCCAGCAATTGGACCCACTTAAATGAAATAGAAATAAAAACTATACCAACGTCGTTATATATATATACTTTTTTAATTTATTGCTTTATTTCAGCCATCATATCATCCTATTTCATTGTAATTATGGATATCAAAGATTTTATTGGATTTAAAAAATTGATGTTCCTTGCCAAACAAAAAACATATAAACTATTATACAATGAAATTCCAGTATATATTTTGTCGTTGGTATTTGCAGCAATTGTGGCTATCATATTTACGATATACGCTCTGTTGGCAAACCCTGACAAGGAAGCGTGGGGTTACAATTATTACAATATCTCCAAGACAGGTATCCCGTTCGTGTTTGCAGTTTTGCTTTTTGCGGTAAGAGATATATGTATTTTCCTGTGGGTGAATTTTACCATGAAAGCTCGCAGAGCAGATACCCTGGCACTCACTTATCTGGTGATATTATATGTTTTAATTCCTATATTGGCCTCGCAATTAGCAGACAAATCCCTTCTTAATTTATTTGTGGCAATGCCTGGCAATGGCCCTTTGCTCACTATGATTCCACCCGCCATTCAAGCAGTTGTAATGGTATATATTTTAAGGCAACGATTTAAAAGTGCTGAATTATTAAGTTGAGCTAACTATTCCCGGTTGGAACTGTAGTGAAACGTTTCTTTAGTGTGAGAAAGTATTTTTCATATAACTCATAACTGATTATGGGTATAAGAATACTGGTAGCAATCAACAATATTATATAAATATATAAGTTCTTTGTGTGCATGTTTGGCATCCAAACACCAAGTATAACAAGAAAAAACAAGTTGCCATACATATATATGCCAAAAGAAACCTTGCCCAAATAACTCCATATTTTATGACCAAATCTGAAAGGTTTTATGGCTCGGTTCAGGTTATAATCAAAAATTAGGATGGCAAACAGTCCGATGTAAAAATACTTCTTAAATACCACCAAAAACCAATCAAAACAATTGCCTACAATATCAAAAATAAGTGTGCCGAATAGTATGATAAATAATACGGAACGTATAGTTGCATTCAAGCTGAAACTTATAGCCTTTGCAAAATGGAGGTACGCTATTAAAGCCCCAATCACCAAAACATCAATACGGCTGAAAGTGTGCAGGTATAGTGTGTACCAAGGCTCAGGATTGGATTGAAATGTATAAAACCTAAATGCACAACATCCCAATATGACAATAGAGAATAAAGCTGTTAAATATTTTTTGGGCGTGAACAAAATAAGCAATGGCCAAACGATATAAAAATGCTCCTCAATACAAATCGACCACAAATGAGCAAAAGGATAATCCCAACGCATGGTATGTATGGTGCTGAAATTATTATAGAAAAACAGATTCGGGATATAATCAGGTTGCGGGGCGTTGGTTATATAAACTAGTAAAGGTGCAAGTGCGATTATTAAAAAATACAATGGCCAGATTCGTAAAGTACGTCTTATATAAAAATTCTTGATATTGATTTTTCCATATCTTTCTTTTCGGCAAGCAATAAATAAGTGATTAAGAAACCACTGAGCAAAAAGAAAATATCGACCCCTATGCCCAAGTTGCGAATAAAACGATCTACATAAACACCCCAAGATGACAACTCTTTGAAAGTCCCGTTGCTCAATGACCCTATATTGCCCATCCAGCCCACCCATCCTTCGTAACCATGCACCACCACAATCATGATGGCAGCCACAAATCGGAACAAATTCAGATGTGGAAAATATATTTTTGTAGCCGTATTGTTTGCTATACTCATACTATTTAAAAGTGCGAATATAGAAAATATTTATGCTAATATATTATTTCTTAGGTGCGTAAACGGCATCTCCTTTGGGCGCAACACGCGTTGATATATTAAACCCTGTAGTCCACATAGTATATAAACCAGCTTTGGGGATTGCATACCCTGGCATCATCCCAAACTCTAAACGGAAATGACCACCAAATGCACGAGTGCTACGCCACTGCCACCCCATTCGAAAACCTGTGTTACGAATGACAATTGTACTCTGGTCATCGGCACCCTGCAAATAGGTTGGATTGATGTTTGTTTTGGGTGAGAACATAAAATCCAAATAAAATTCACGCATTCTTTTCTTGCCTTTTTCTTTCCTAAAACCTTCTACATTAATCTTGAAATCTTGTATGGTTTTTAATAATAATCCTCCGTACAAACTGGTAGTTGCCATATTGTAATAATTGGTATAACTAACATTGTTTGCGTCTTTACCGCCTACCTTTCCATTAATGTTATAACGCATTAAGCCGCCACGAATTCCAAATATTTTACGCACATAAACGGGAACGGGTAAATACGTTGTAGTAGTGGAACTATATCCTTGGCTTACTGCCAAAACAAATTTATAATTTTTTGTTTTCGCTTTATCAACCAAATGTATAGCTCCGGTAAGTTCCACAAAAGCCAATGGTTTAATTCCGTGTACCTTATCGCTGTCATCTCCTAAAACACTGAGCAAAAACCCTCTGGCGAACTTTGCTTCCAAAGACAAACGGCTAATCATATAATTGAACTGCAACCCCACTGGAGCGTCAATCACAGAAAAGTCCAGACCGGTATAAACCCCTACTGTAAAATTATTGACATTATAAGGATTATTGTATTTATAACTATAATTATGCGTTTGCGAAAAAACATTTGATGCACAAACAATTGCAATAATTAATAGTAAAAGTTTGGTGTTATATTTTGACTTCATGATATTTTTGTTTAGTATTGCAAAGGTGATATTGAATAGCCACATGGGAAATACGCAAAAAGTAGTAATTATTAAATACCGCTGCCTTTTGCCGCTTTTTTTACTTTGCATTTTATTTCTCTTTCCCTATCATTCTAAATCTCAAAATTTAAACTTCGATAATTTTTCGGTTGATAATGGCTTAAGTCAAAATTCAGTGACCCATATTGTATGCGATAGTTTTGGACTTGTATGGATAGCTACGGCAGACGGCCTGAATTGCTACGATGGCAATAAAATTACCGTATTCCATCACAATGAAAACGACCCCAATAGCATCCAAAATGATTATATATATTCCTTATTTGTGTGCGAAGGCCAGGATATTATCATTCAAGGTAAAGAAGGAATTGAGTGCTTTGAAAGAAAAACAGGTAAATTCAGTATGATTTTGGGAATTCCAGAAATGGCACAAAAAGGTATTTCGGGAAGACTGATAGGAGCCGACTACTCGAATATATGGATTTTTACTGGGCAAAGTACTATTATAGAAATCAATAAATTCAACCTAGAAAAAAAAGAATTTTCATCCCCTATTATTAAAAACTCTTCAATAGAAAATATTAATATCCTAAATCAACCTTTCAAAAAAGGTCAGCTATTTTATTCTGATATAAATCAATTATTTTGTTTAAATACGACCAATCAAAAAATACAAGTAGTATATAAAAATTCCGAGCCTAGTAATTATATCATTGATGCCAAAGGCTCTCGAATTATTATATTGAAAAATGACAGCATTATTATAAAAAACAATAATGGTACTATTGTTTCTGCAAGCAAGATATTGGGCTTACCAAAATTAAATAATATCAAGAATTTAATGGTTGACCTCCATGATAATATATGGATTCAATCCTATACAGATGGATTGCATATTATTTCTAAAAATTATTTGGGAAATTACTATTTAAAAAATTACCATCTCAACATTTCAATAAGCAGGATCGCGTATGGATGTATTGACATGGCTGGGAATATATGGATAGGGACAGATGGGAATGGTATCTATTTTTTAAACCATAAAAAACTATTGTTTGAAAATTATTCAATCAATCAAAAATCCCTGATGCTAAAATGTTTTTGCCCCATTGCTGAAAATAAAATACTGGTGGGCACGGTTTCAAATGGGCTTTTCGTCTTTAATACAAAAGAAAACGCTATAATTCAAATTGACAAATTAAAAAATATGGATGTATTCTCTTTTTGCAAGAAAAGCCCCACAGAAGTATATATGGGAACCGGAAAAGGAATATATATATATGATTTTAAAAATCATGTGGTAAGACCCAGTGGGCTGCCTGGTGCCGATACAATTTCGGTTGCTAAACATATCACCATCAACAACAATATATTATACATTTCCCATTCAACTGGATTGACGTTATACGATTTAAAAAACAATAAACTTACTAGTGGCTTTAAGTCCTCCTCATATTATCTATGCTTTGAGCCCGACAATAAAAGATATTTTTTGCTTACAGAATATATGGGTATTTGGTTCTTTAATGGTGCAACCCTAATTCAAATTTCCCCTAGTGCATTAAAAGATAATTTCTATTCTGCTCGCCACCTTTATCGAGAAAATAATTCTACCTATTGGTTTGCAACCGAGAAAGGACTTCTAAAATTCGTATTTGAAAATGAACAAAGAACAAAATATACCTCCTTTTTATATACAATTAAAGATGGCTTGCCCAATAATTTTATATATGCGGTAATGCCCGGCATTAATAATAATTTATGGTTAAGCACAAACAAAGGTATATGCGAGTTTGACCCCAATAAAAAAACCTCGGTAAGCTATGATATCAATGACGGTTTGCAGTCGAATGAGTTCAATACGGGTGCTTACTATTCCGACCAAAACGGCAATACATTATTTGGAGGAGTAACGGGCTTAAATTTCTTTAATATACATAAATTGCAAAAATTTAAATTCAATCCAAATATATTTTTTAATGAATTATCTGTTTCTGGTAAAAGCTATAAGTATATTGATATACCCGATATTATTGAAGTGCCATATACTGACAATGAAATAGTGGCTGGGTTTTACTGCAACGATTTTTCAAACCCCACACAAAACAAATATTTTTATCAGTTAGAAGGGCAGGACAAAGATTGGGTAAAAGCCCAGAGCCTTCGCCAAATAAGGTATGCCGGACTTGAACCAGGTAAATATATATTAAAAATAAAGACAATAAATGCAGACGGATTATATAGTCCAGAAAAAAAATTAACTATTGTTGTGCGTCCTCCATTTTGGCGTACATGGTGGTTCATCACCCTAAGTATTATTATTTCATTATCAATTATTATATATGTTGTACAACGACTAAGCAATAGCAGTATCAAACGGAAACTTAAGGAACTAGAACGACAGCGGGAAATAGAAGGCATCAGACAACGCATATCGAGCGATCTTCATGATGATATAGGTTCAGGACTTTCAAAAATGGCTTTGATAAGTGAGCTTGCTAAATCGCAAAAACAAAACCCACTAGAACTGCAAGACAAATTATCAAAACTAGCCAATAATAGCCGCGACATGATTCGAAGCTTGGGCGAAATTGTATGGGCCATCAACCCTCAAAACGACAAACTTCCCAACTTATTGGCATACATGCGTGACTATGCCTCCGAATATTTGGAAACTACTGATATCGTTGTCACTTATCATATTCAAGAATCGCAAGATGCCATCCCCATCAATCCAGATTTCAAGAGAAATATATTTTTAACTTTGAAAGAATCTTTGCACAATGCTGTAAAATATTCAGGGGCAAGCCTTATCGAAATCGGATTCACGCTCGAAAAAAATCACTATACTTTTTGGATAAAAGACAATGGTAAAGGTATCGATCCTGATACAATGCGTAAATTCGGACAGGGACTAAACAGTTTGAAAAAACGGGCCGAAAACATTGGTGCCATTTACAAAATAGAAAGCGATATAGGCAAGGGCGTCAAGATTTCGCTAAGGGGAACTTTATAAATACTACCAAAGTGTGATTGTATACAATAATATTATAGTTGATTTTTGCAGTAAATAATTTTATGCCTATAAAAACCTCATTAGTAGAAGACGATCCCGATTTACAAAAATCAATGGTGGAAATATTAAAATCATATCCCGATATAGATTTGGTTTCTGTTTTTTCTTCGGCCGAGGACTGTATAGAAAACATTGCAAACAACATACCTGAAGTGGTATTGATGGATATTAACCTACCAGGGTTAAGTGGTATTGAGTGTGTTACGCTCTTAAAAATAAAATACCCTGCCATACATTTTATGATGTGCACTGTATATGAACACGATGATGCTATTTTTGATTCTTTGTGTGCCGGTGCCACAGGTTATATATTAAAAACAACCCCGCCCGATGAAATCCTCAAATCTATTTTAGATATTAAAGCTGGGGGTAGCCCCATTACTCCTTCCATAGCCCGCAAAGTAATTAAAGCCTTTAATACAATGCGTGCTCCTGCTGATGAGCTTGCCCTGCTCTCGCCTCGTGAAAAAGAAATATTAGAATATCTGTCGAAAGGATATCGTTATAAAGAGATTGGTTCCTTACTTAATATATCAACCGAAACAGTGAGAACACATATAAGAAATATATACGAAAAACTACAAGTGCAGAGTAGGACTGAAGCTTTGAATAAGATATATAAAAGGTAGGTTTGGGGATTTAGAGCATATATGCTATTGTCAAGACAGAAGTCGCCCTTTAGTGCTTGGTGAATTCCTCCGCCTATGTGCGGCTATCGTGAACACAACCACGGGCAACTGGGAAATCAATTGTGTTCAGAGTAATATATATGCTAAATTAAAGAAAGTCCAATTGCCGCATGGCCCCATTTCCCAAATCCTTACTCCGGATAAACCGCAATCTTATTGATAAACATTACTGTTTTAGCATCCTTAGATTTTTTGTTTTTCTTACCGTCCTTTTCTTTCACAATCTTTTCCCACCCATATACTATATAATTGTTATCATATAATACACCTCCATTAATAAAATTTCGTTCCAACACTTCTTCTCCTTCTATATTCTCAATTTCTTCTTCGCTGGTAAGTTGGCTAATGGTATTATCGGAAGTTAATTTTATAAATTTAATTGTACCATCCTTATGTGCCAAGGTGAAATACAAATCGCCTTCTACTATTTCATTTCGAACCAACAAAGCATTGGGTGAAAATGTTCTATAATATGGCAACTCAATGCTTTGTTCCCATTCCTTCTTACCTTCTTTTGAGAAACCTAGAATTAATAATTTATCATACACATAACCATCGAATACCTGCCTACTTTCTGTTCGTTTGGTAGAAGCATTATAATAATATTCCGTCTTATATGTAGGGTAGTATGTTTCGGCAGTAAGAATAAATTGATCGTCATCTTCAATTATATCATGAAACAATAGAGTTTGTCTAAAAGCTTTCTCCTTTGTTGCTGCTGCAGTAGTATTCTTCTTCTTTTTACTTTTTATGCGATATGTTTCCATTTCATCAAAACGAACCACCGTGGTAAAAGCACACTTGCCATTCTGTATTTTGCTTAAATATAAACCATTTGCCACCATACTCCCGTTCTCTGTTAGATATTTTGTTTCGGGACCATAAGTGCCAAATACTAATTTCTCCTCCACATTGAGTGTATTAATCTTGGCACTATAAAAATCTTTACCAATGGGCAAATCTATTTCAGTTTCTTTTACTTTGCTTGCTTTGCCGTTAGGCGACAATTTGAAATTAACAACATATATTTTATTGTAATTTTTCTTTACTTTATTTTTTAAAGATAAATTGAGTTCTTGTTTTTCACTTTCCAAATCAGCAGCCATAATAGCAGATTGGTTAGGGTACTCCAGCAATTGTTCATCTATTTTTTTACTCTTAAAATTCAGACTTACCAAATAAGGTTTGTAGGGAAATTTGGTATATCCGAATAAAGAAGGAATACCAACCGCACAACAGTTAAGTGTTATTCTTGTACTTAATTGGCCAGGGGTAAGGCAGTCGAGCGTAGTTATGTATGCACCATCGTCGCAGGGAACCAATTCTTGTATATATCTTTTCTTTTCAAAAACACCATCTATCTGCTTACTTTTTTTGGATATATGGTCAAATTCTATTACTTGATAGTTCAGCGTAAACATAGGTGAAGATGAGTTTTTATCGATCACCAACAAATATATATTTTTTTTGTACTCTTTTATAGACCAAACTTTAGAATTATCTGGAATCTTAAGTGTAGTATTATATAGTTTGTTTAAATCTCTATCATACTTATTTATATAAATATTCTCATCCTTGGCAAGGGTAAAAACCAGTAACACACCATTCGTATCAAGACCCACCACTTGCAATTGCTCAGGCTCGGTCTCTAATTGAAATTGGACACGGGTTTGGTCTTCATCAATCACCTGTGCCTTATCGCCATTCTTTTTAGCCTTCTTTTTCTGAGCCTGTGCTTCGTGGCAAGCAAGTAACACTGACAATACAAATAATAAGGTAATAATTTTTTTCATTGATAATTTATTTTAGTTAAGATTTTGCAAATATACCTACCTACGTTAACATACACAACACTATAAAAAGTTTAGAAGTTAGAAGACAGAAGCTTGAAGTTAGAAGCCAGAAGTTTGAAGTTAGAAGTTTTATATATTCCAACCTTATAAAAAGCTAGAAGTCCGAAGTCCGAAGTTAGAAGTTAGAAGTTAGAAGCTAGAAGACAGAAGCTAGAAGCTAGAAGTTTTATATATTCCAACCTTATAAAAAGCTAGAAGTCCGAAGCCAGAAGCCAGAAGTTTGAAGTTAGAAGCTAGAAGACAGAAGACAGAAGCTAGAAGTTAGAAGTTTTATATATTCCAACCTTATAAAAAGCTAGAAGTCCGAAGCCAGAAGCCAGAAGTTTGAAGTTAGAAGTTAGAAGCTAGAAGACAGAAGTTAGAAGCTAAGGGTCAGTTCGCCGCGGCGAATAGAAGCCCGAAGTATAAATCTACTCAACTTCCTTCGCCGCGGCGAACCAACTCCAAACTTCCTCCTTATTCCTTATTCCCACTTCCTCCTTCCTACTTCCCACTTCCCACTTCCCTTCGCCTCGGCGAACCTACTCCCAGCTTCCTACTTCCTCCTTCAAACTTCTTCCCTTAATTTTGCACCAATGCAAAGCAATTACAACTGGAAAACCATAAAAGAATTCAAAGAGATTTTGTTCTTACAACTGGGGCAGATGGCCAAAATAAGTATCAATAGGCCACAGGTACACAATGCTTTTACACCACTTACGGTTGATGAAATGATTGAAGCCATGGAACTCGCCCGCCAAATGCCTGATATAGGTGTTATCATACTTACGGGCGAAGGTGGCAAAGCTTTTTGCAGCGGCGGCGACCAGTCTGTTCGCGGACATGGTGGCTATGTGGGCGGCGATGGGGTGCCCCGCCTCAATGTACTCGACTTACAAATGCAAATACGCCGCATACCCAAACCCGTGATAGCAATGGTGGCAGGTTGGGCTATAGGAGGCGGACATGTATTACACGTAGTATGCGACCTAAGTATTGCCGCAGAAAACGCTCGTTTCGGGCAGACAGGCCCTAAGGTGGGCAGCTTTGATGGAGGCTTTGGTGCTTCCTATTTGGCACGTGTAGTAGGACAAAAGAAAGCACGCGAAATATGGTTCCTCTGCGACCAATACGATGCCACAGAAGCATTGCAAATGGGACTGGTAAACAAGGTAGTTCCACTTGACAAACTTGAAGAAACAACCATAGAATGGTGTAATAAAATTTTAGAAAAAAGCCCGATTGCACTGCGTATGCTCAAATCCGCGTTCAATGCCGAACTCGATGGCCAAGCTGGCATTCAAGAATTGGCAGGCAATGCTACTTTATTATACTACTTGAGCGATGAAGCCAAAGAAGGTAAAAACGCTTTCCTCGAAAAACGCAAACCCGATTTTGACAAATATCCGAGATTGCCTTAATTACCGTATTAGTATAATATATAATATCTTTCAAAATAATAAATGTCAAATTTGTATAATACGCCCATTCTTATTATAGCCTTCAATCGCTATGATACAACGGTGCAGGTTTTTGAGATGATTAAAAAATTAAAACCAAAATATTTATATATAGCTGTTGATGGTCCACGCAAAAGCAAAGAGGGCGAAGCAGAAAAAGTAGAAAATGTAAAATCAATATTCAATAACATTGATTGGGAATGTGAAGTACATACACTTTTTCGCAAACAAAACCTCGGGTGTAAAATGGGTGTAAGCTCTGCCATCACTTGGTTTTTCGAACAGGTTGAAATGGGAATTATTATAGAAGATGATATACTTTTGGATCCTACTTTTTTTAACTTTGCAGAAGAAATGTTGGAGTATTATAAGGATGAAGAAAGAGTGATGGATATAAACGCTGTGAATTTCCAACCCAAAAGACGAACAACAGATTCTTACTATTTTTCGAAATATGCCTTGGTATGGGGATGGGCAACATGGCGTAGAGCATGGGCAAAATATGATGTAGCGATTAAAGACTATAATAAGAATATTTTGTCAGCGTTTATTTCCAATAAAAAGGTTCTACAACAATTTGATAAGAAATTTTCTCAAATAATTTCAAACGAATTAGACACATGGGATTATCAATGGAATTATACTATATGGAAAAATAGCGGACTATGTATCACTCCTGAATTTAACATGTGTTATAATATAGGTTTTGGCGTAGATGCAACGCATACAGGAGGTGCAGACTTCCATGCCAGTAAAATGAAAATGGTAAAAATGGAGTTTCCTGTCTTTCACCCAGATACAAAAAACATAAATATAAAAGCAGACCAATATTACGAACTTTTTGCGGTAGAGCCTTCCTTATATAAAAGGTTGCTTGCTAAATATTTTCCAGAATTATATCGAATTTATATAAAATTATTTTAAATATACATTAATGAATTGCAAAATTTGTAACACGACAGCTACCACACTATTCAAAGCAAAGGTGATGCATAAATATCAAGTGCAATACTATCAATGTCCCAACTGTTTTTTCGTTCAAACTGAAAAAGAATATTGGTTAAAAGAAGCATATACCAGTGCACTGAATGTAAGTGACACAGGTATACTATATAGAAACAGAAAACTATTCGAAAAAACATTCTCTATATTGGTTTCAAATTTCGGCAAAAAGGGAAAATATATAGATTATGGAGGAGGTTACGGAATATTTGTAAGGACGATGCGTGATGCTGGCCTCGATTATTATTGGCAAGATATATATGCTGCTAATTTATGTGCAAGAGGTTTTGAATATGACCCCAATACTAAATACGATGCCTTGTCAACATTTGAAGTATTTGAACATCTTGTAGATCCTATTGAAGAAATTGAACAAATGTTCAAATTAGCAGATACAATTATTTTTTCAACTGAAATTATTTCTGACACTCCTCCTTCTTCAAATGAATGGTGGTATTATGGTTTGGAACATGGGCAGCATATAGCTTTATATTCTAAAAAATCATTAGAAATTATAGGCGATAAATTCGGAGCACAACTATATACAGATGGGCGTGGATTTCATGCATTATCTAAAAAGAAGCTATCAAATTTCAGCTTTATACTGAAGCTATCAAAAATAGGATTACCCTATATTCTAAAAACACAATTTAAGACAAAGTATTATACTGACCACCTAACATTGTCGCAGAAGTATACAAATTCTGAAAAGATATAATAATACGCATTAGTGTCATAATCAAACAACACATTACAAGAGAATTATATAGCAAATTATTGCCTAAAAAGCATACTATTCTGCCTGTCTTTAGCAAGAAAACAGTTATATTTAAAAAAAAGAACCTTAGTGAAGCCTATTGTACAATAATCTTCCTACGTAGGGTTCCATTCCTATATATAAATCATCTAACAAATTTGGTAAGTTAAACAAATTTATTGCAGCTGAATCAGTTTTAACTTTGGAACCACTTATATATAATTTATAGGTATTCCCATCATAAACTCCGCAGATATGAACCCACCTACCATTGTTATAAGACAAGGGTGCAGAAACCCAAAAATTCCGCCGGAATTAAAATTTTGCCTTCCAAATGAAGGTTCATTTTTTAACCCTGTAGCTAGCAAATTATATCCTGTTGACCCTATGGGCCGCCCATCCCTAAAATTGCTGTAATTGAACCACTTGTGAACGTTCTAAACCAAGCAGAAATGGAAATTTCTACAGAAATATTCAGTGAACTAGAATTTGTTATTTGAATATTGTTTGAATTGCTAGCATCAAAACTATATGCAGAATTTGCATTACCTTGTCTGTCTGTTGTTAATGATGCTCCATTAATTTTTCCATCATTGGCATTTTGAGTTTGATCTTTTGCATTACCATTAAATGGCCACCTACCCACAAGGCCAGCGGTAGGCACATAAGATGGGGCTTGACCTTTTATTGAAAACTTAGATAACATAGCTATAAGCAAAACAGAAATATACTTTTTTTACTAGTCATTATATAAATATTAATTAGTGTTGCGAATGAATTGGATTTTAATTAAAATAGCAACTAAATAAGTAAATTTACCTACACCAATGCCAGCATCAAACAACAAAACACCAACATAATTGCTGAAAATATGGAGAACTGAAAGCCATACTGAATAGCAAAATTTCCTTTTGCAAGCAAACATACTATTGCCCCCATCAAACCCAAGATAGGAAAGAAGCTAAAAACAATATATATATTTACTACACTCCAAAATATATCTTCATTGGGTTTATCAATTTGATATCGCACTGTGGTATTATAAAAAGGCGTTTGCCATAGTTTGAGCATCACCACGCCTTCAAAGTCTTCACTGCTTTTTTGTGTGCTTCTAAAATGACCTTTGTCAGTATAAATAGTTATATCAGTTACAGTATTCATGCTACTTCTGCCTGTATATTTAACTTCTGTTTGAATAAATTTAGCATCAACAGGTTCCGAAAAAGCACCCATCAAAAAATTCACTATCAAAAACACATAAGCTGCCAAACAAGCTATTGCTACTTGCTTTTGCAGTCGAAGACGCTTCTTTACCTTTAAGGTTTCTGGGGCTGAATTATAATATTCTAGTTCCACTTCTGAAAAAAATTACGCATTACAAATTACGAATTACGACAAGATTTTGTCGCTTTCATTAATCGCAAATCTAGGTCACAAATGTAATTCGTAATTCAACATTCGTAATTCGTAATTTTAGCTATCTTTGCCCAATAATCTATAATAATGTCCGATAAAAAATTATTCTTACTCGACGGCATGGCTCTTATTTACCGTGCCCACTTTGCTTTTATCAATAATCCGCGTATTACTAGTTACGGTCTTAACACTTCGGCTGTGTTTGGTTTTTGCAATACTTTGCTCGATGTAATTAAAAAAGAAAAGCCCCATCACTTAGCTGTTGTATTTGACACTGCAGCACCTACCGAAAGACATCTTGAATATCCATTATATAAAGCCCAACGAGAAGCAATGCCCGAGGATTTGTCGAAAGCAATTCCTTATATATTTAGATTGGTAGAAGCATTTAATATTCCTGTAATAAAAATGGATGGTTACGAAGCCGATGATATTATTGGAACCCTTGCTGTACAAGCTGCTCAAGAAGGTTATACTACTTATATGATGACTCCGGATAAAGATTTTGCACAACTGGTAGCACCCAATATATTTATATACAAACCTGCACGCTTGGGTAATGGAGTCGAAATAATGGGTGTGGATGAAGTACTTAAAAAATGGGAAATTACGGACGTAAAACAAGTTATAGATATACTGGGTTTGTGGGGCGATGCTTCCGACAATATTCCTGGTGTGCCAGGAGTGGGTGAAAAAACCTCGAAAATATTGATAGCACAGTATGGAAGCATGGAAAATATTTTGGCAAATACAGACAAACTAAAAGGCAAACAGAAAGAAAATTTTGAAAATTTTAGAGAGCAGGCTTTGCTTTCAAAACGACTGGCAACAATTAATATTAATGTTCCTTTAAAATTAGAAGATTTTAATTTGATTATGGAACCTGTCGACAAAGAAAAAACTGAAGCGTTGTTCAATGAATTAGAATTCCGAACACTCATGAAAAGAGTGCTAGGAAGCGACGTAGCTGAGCCTGCATTACAGCCAATTTTGAAGCCTGCAAAGGCTAAAGTAGATACAGGACAAATGGATATATTTGGCACCCCAGCAGCACCCGCAGAAACTGTTGTGGTAAAACCTTTGGAGCCTCAAACCACACAAGAACATTATGAAACCATAGCCACCCGCAAACATAATTATATATTAATTGATACTCCCGAATTACGAAAAGAATTAATTGCCAAAATGGCACAACAAACCAATATATGTTTTGATACAGAAACGACTTCCATTGAACCTGTAAAAGCAGATATAGTAGGCCTTAGTTTTAGTTTTGTTGATGCGGAAGCTTATTATATCCCCCTACCCGAAGATTATAATGAAGCGAAAATTATATTGGAAGAATTTAAACCCATTTTCGAAAACGAGACAATAGAAAAAACAGGACAAAATATCAAATACGATTATATAATATTAAAACGATATGATATAGAATTGAAAGGGAAATTTTTCGACACCATGCTTGCCCATTACCTCATGGAGCCTGACATGCGGCATAATATGGATGCACTCGCTATGGCATATCTATATTATAAACCTGTTTCCATTAGTGAACTTATTGGCAAAAAAAGCGGACTGCAATCCAGCTTTAGAAATGTAGATATTGAAGTTGCAAAAGATTATGCTGCCGAAGATGCAGATATCACCTTGCAACTCCGCAAATTTTTTGAACCAAAGTTGGACGAACGAAATATCAGAAATCTATTATATGATATTGAACAACCGCTAATTTCCGTATTGGCAGATATGGAATTTGAAGGTGTGAAAATTGATACCGCATTCCTCAATAATTATAGCGTTGAACTGAAGGAACAAATTATTATTGCAGAGCAAGAAATATATAGATGTGCAGGGATGACTTTTAACACAGCATCGCCGCTGCAGCTAGGCAAAGTGCTGTTTGAGCACATGAAGCTAAGCGAGAAACCTAAAAAAACGGCAACGGGCCAGTATAAAACCGATGAAGATGTATTACAAAGTTTAAGTCAGCACGAAATTGTAAAACATATATTGGATTTTCGTCAACTTAGTAAGCTTAAATCTACCTATGTGGATGCACTTCCCTTATTGGTAAATCCTGCCACAGGACGAGTGCATACTTCATTTAACCAAGCTGTGGCTGCTACTGGGCGATTAAGTTCCACAAATCCCAACTTGCAAAATATTCCTATCAGAACCGATTTGGGAAAAGAAGTACGTAAAGCTTTTATAAGACGTGATGAAAATTATACTTTATTAAGTGCAGATTATTCACAGATTGAATTACGAATTATAGCACATATAAGCAATGATGAAAATATGAAAGAGGCGTTTAGAAGTGGGCATGATATTCATACCGCAACTGCTGCCAGAATATATAATATACCGATGGAAGAAGTGACCAAAGACCAACGCAGAAATGCCAAGTCAGTCAACTTTGGAATTGTATATGGGATTTCTCCCTTTGGGCTGGCAAATAATTTGGGAATTCCTCGCAAGGAAGCTGCTGAAATTATTGAAAATTATTTTAAAACATATCCCGGTGTAAAAGATTATATGAATACAACTATAGATTTTGCCAAACAAAATGGATTTGTAGAAACTATATTAGGTCGACGCCGATATTTGCGGGATATAAACTCTGCCAATGCTGTGAATCGGGGGTTTGCCGAGCGTAACGCTATCAACGCACCTATACAAGGAAGTGCTGCTGATATGATAAAAATCGCTATGATAAAACTGCATAAACGATTAAAAACTGAAAATCTAAAAACCAAAATGATTTTACAAGTGCATGATGAATTATTATTTGATGTTCCTTTAAACGAAGTAGAAATAGCGAAGAAAATTATCACCGAAGAAATGAGCCAAGCAATCCCGATGAGCATCCCAATTGAAGCCGAAGCAGGCACTGGAAATAATTGGCTCGAAGCACACTAAGACGGAAGTTTGAAGGCAGAAGGCAGAAGATCTCTTCCCACTTCCAACTTCCCTTCGCCGCGGCGAACCTACTTCCTACTTCCTACTTCCCACTTCTTTATACTAACTACATGACACCAAAAATAGAAAAAATACTCAACCACAAATTCAGCATACCAATCATATTGGGATTTTCGTTTGTGCTGATGGTTAAATATATTATACTCAACCAAGATTGTGAAGGTGGGGAAGATAATATGAGTTTATATACCCGAAGTCGTTTTGGACTATACCACCCCATAGCATTTTTTAGAGAACCTATCAAAATTTTGTTTGCCATGATTATGTCGCTACCCGCACAGCTAGGGTTTAAAGCAGTGCAGATTGTCAATGCCTTATTGGCTTGTTTGTCGGCTTGGTTTGCAGTGAAAATCATATATAAAATGGAACTTAAAAATGCTTGGATTGCTATATTAATTACCTTATTCAGTCCGATGTATTTTTTGATTTCACTTACTGTATTATCTGAGATAATGTTTAGTTTTTTTTTAATCTCAAGTGTATTACTGATATATAATAAAAAATATGTTTGGGCGGCTATTATACTATCTTTTTCGCCCTATATCCGATCGGAAGGTTTTGTATTAATGTTGATTTTTATTATATATTTTATTCTCGAGAAGCAATGGAAAGCATTGCCTTGGTTGATTTTGGGAACTTTGTTTTTCTCAATAAGTGGATACAGTTATCATAACGATATTATGTGGGTATTTCACAAAAATTATGGTGATGCCAGTGGCTTGTATGGGCATGGAGAATGGTATGATTTTATAAAAGGCAGTAAATTATATAATAGCCCTATACTTAATATTATGCTTCCATTGGCATTGGTAGTTGCGGTATACAAATTAAAATATTTGCTCACCCAGCAACGTAATTTTATTATATTGATTATGGGTTGTTATTTTGGCTTTTTACTACTTCACTCTTATCTGTGGTGGCAAGGCAAAGGGGGCTCACTCGGCCTTATACGCGTAATGGCATGCGTGGCTCCTTTATCAGGAATAATAGCAGTTTGGCTATTGTCCCAATCTGAAAAGTATATGAAAGGCCTGCAAGTATATTTATATATATTTATTGCTTTGGGATCTGTATATTTTTGTTTCAACATAAATCGTTTTCCTATAGGTCTTGATGGCGAACATACTGTTGTTGCCAAATTATATAAACTGAGTATCCCGTATTTAGAAAAAGCACCAGAAATAAAATTCAACAGTACTTACTTTGCTTTCCTCGCAGGTATAGACCCTTATGATTATGAAAAAGGCGGAGACTGCCTCACGGTGAATAAGGAAGTTCTTGACAGCATGAAACCTGGCAGCTTGGTACAATATGAAACCCATTTTGGCCCAAACGAATGCCAAACCGATACCGATTTTTATGACAAACACCGACCCGATTTTGAAAAAGTTTTAGAAGTATATCCCGATGAACGTTTTAAAGTTCTAAATGGGTATGAATATAAAAATGTATTATATAGGAAAAAGTAAAATTATATAATATCTGCTGTTTAAGTTTTTAACAAAATCAAGCTTATATACCTGTAACAAATGCAACCCTTTATTACGTTTGGGTAACTTCAATCAAAAGTCGTTACATTTGAAGCAGATTTACACAACCAATTTAATTATTCAAAAATGTCAAACAAAATTTCCATTCTGTGGGCCGACGACGAGATTGACCTGCTTAAACCACACATCCTATTTTTAGAAAACAAAGGGTATGAAGTAATGCCAGTTACCAGCGGTGTTGATGCCGTTGAAGAAATAAAAAAGCGTGGTTTCGACTTAGTTTTTTTGGATGAAAACATGCCCGGAATTAGTGGTATGGAAGCACTTACACAAATTAAAGCAATCCGCGATGTACCTTGTGTAATGATTACCAAAAGTGAGGAAGAATATATTATGGAAGATGCCATCGGTTCCAAAATTGCCGATTACCTTATCAAACCCGTAAACCCCAATCAGATTCTTCACTCCATTAAAAAACTTACCGAAAACGCCCGACTCACTAGCGAAAAAACAAACCAATCATACCAACAAGAATTTAGAAATATCGGTATGATGCTCAATGATAATCTCAACTTCGACGAATGGTTAGCGGTATATCGCAAATTAGTATATTGGGAACTTGAACTCGACTCGGTTGAAGACAACCAAATGGGTGAAATTATTGCCATGCAAAAGCAAGAGGCCAATCGCAGTTGGGCGAAGTATATCAATAATAATTATATGAAAATGATGAAAAACCCTGGAGAGGGCGGACTAATCATGTCGCATCAATTGATGAAGAATAAAGTTTTTCCATTGTTGGACCAACCGGATCCTGTATTTTTTATATTGATAGATAACCTGCGTTACGACCAATGGAAAATGATACAACCTTTTTTGGCTAGCCATTTCCGTGTGGACCAAGACGACTTATATATGAGTATTCTACCCACTACAACACATTATTGTCGTAATGCTTTGTTCGCTGGCTTACCTCCTGGAGAAATTGAACGCAAATTTCCAAACCTATGGAGCAACGATGAAGAAGAAGGTGGTAAAAATCTGCATGAAGAAGAATTTCTTGCCGAAAATTTGAAACGCCAAGGTCATAATATCAAGATGAGTTATACCAAAGTGGTCAACCTCGACCAAGGCAAGGCGATGGTCGATAATGTACATAATATGTTTCAAAACAAGCTGAATGTAATTGTATATAATTTTGTAGATATGTTGAGCCATGCCCGCACCGAAATGGGTATGATAAAAGAACTGGCAGAGGACGAAGCAGCTTATCGTTCCTTAACCCGCAGTTGGTTCGAACACTCTCCCTTATTTGAAGCCATCAAAAAAATTGCACAGAAAAAAGTTAAGGTTATTATCACTACCGACCATGGTTCTATACGTGTAAAAAATCCCGTTAAAATTATTGGCGATAGAAATACAACTGCAAACCTTCGTTACAAACAAGGCAAAAACCTAAACTATGATAAGCGTGAGGTATTTGAAATTCGTAACCCAAAAGAAGCCAGCTTGCCTTGCCCACACGTAAGCAGCACGTTTGCTTTTTGCTACGAAGACAATTTCTTTGCGTATCCCAATAACTATAATTATTTCGTAAATATGTATAAAGATACCTTTCAACATGGTGGTATATCGCTCGAGGAAATGTTGATTCCTGTCGCGGTGCTGAGTACAAAATAGAATCATAACCGTTTTACAGAAACCGTCATTGCGAGCGTTCCGATAGCTATGGGAGTCCGCTTGGCAATCTCGTAGAATTGGAGACGCTCTAAAAATGAGATTGCTATCCAGAAGTTGCTCGCAATGAAGTCAAATAATCCCACAAAAAAAGCCGGACTATAATAGTTCGGCTTTTTTTGTGGGTAGAAATTAAGGAGTATTATAATCCTTTCACCTTTTCTTTGAACCGTTTCAATTGTGTTATCAATGAATCCATAGCCAAATCAAGTGCGGCTTCAAACGATTGGTGTTCGTGTTCTACAAACAGAACCTGTCCGTTCACCATCAATTTCATTTCTACTAATTTGTTGTGCTTTACCTCAACTTTTTGTAGGCGGAGGAATACCTTTAAATCTAAATGTCCATCATAGAAGGTGCGAAGTTTTTCAACTTTTGCACTGATAAAATCAAGCAATTTTTTGTCAGCGTCAAAATGGATAGATTGGATGTCAATTTTCATGTTTGGTTAAATTAAATTAAAAAATTTTGAAAACTAAAATGAGGGTTAATAAAAACCCAAGGGGCAGTGATTTGATTTTGGTCTCTTGGTTCTAATGGCTTTTAGCGGACCAGGCTGCAATGCATGTTCGAAATAAGAACATTAGCTTGACAAAACCAAATAATAATAGTCATTTATTCACGATTACTTTGCATGATGTTATGAATCACTTCATTATTTTTTCATATCCACAGATATTGATAAATTGAGGTTTTTTTCTTCATCCTTCCATTTTAAGGCAATTATAAAAACTATATAATCTATTTTTGCAGCCATATATTATATAGTTTATGAGTCTAGACACCAAGTATAACCCCGCTGCCGTTGAAGATAAATGGTATAAGCATTGGCTCGATAAAAAATTGTTCCGCTCAGTACCCGATACCCGTGAGCCCTATACCATCGTAATTCCTCCTCCAAATGTAACGGGCGTACTTCACATGGGTCACATGCTCAACAATACCATTCAGGATATGTTAATCCGCCGTGCAAGGATGCTTGGTAAAAATGCTCTTTGGGTTCCAGGAACAGATCATGCCAGTATTGCTACCGAAGCGAAAGTGGTAAAAATGTTGGATGACAAGGGAATCAAGAAGGCTGATATCAGCAGAGAAGAATTTTTGAAATATGCGTTCGAATGGAAAGATAAATATGGAGGAATTATTTTAGCACAACTTAAAAAACTAGGTGCCTCCTGCGATTGGGACCGCACAGCTTTTACCATGGACGAAGGCTACTCACGCGATGTGATAAATGTATTTATCGATTTATATAGTAAAGGATATATATACCGTGGAATTAGAATGGTGAATTGGGACCCCGCTGCTAAGACTACGGTGAGCGATGAAGAAGTGATAACTAGGCCGACGCACAACAAAATGTGTTATGTAAAATATAAGTACGAAGATGGAAGTGGTTACCTCACCGTGGCAACGGTTCGTCCTGAAACTATTATGGGCGATGTGGCTATTGCTGTGAACCCGGCAGACGAACGCTATAAACATTTGCAAGGCAAAAAAGTAATCGTTCCCTTTGTGAACCGTGCGGTTCCTATCATATTTGATGAGGCTATTGATATAGCATTTGGAACGGGTTGCTTAAAGGTTACCCCAGCTCACGATATTGTCGATTATGAAATTGGTCAACGCCATGGACTTCCTGTAATTGATTGTTTGAATGATGATGGAACTATTGCAGAAATTGCGGGGGCCTTTGTTGGGCTCGACCGTTTTGTAGCCCGCAAACAAGCCATCAAAGAACTTGAAGCAACAGGATTGCTAGAAAAAATAGAAGACTATACAAATAATGTAGGTTATAGTGAAAGGACCGATGCGGCAATAGAACCCAAACTAAGCATGCAATGGTTTTTGAAAATGAAAGAGTTCAGCAAACCTGCTTATGATGCTGTGATAAATGGGGAAGTAAATCTGATCCCAAACAAATTCATCAATACCTATAAACACTGGATGGAGAACGTGAAGGATTGGTGTCTCAGCCGCCAGCTTTGGTGGGGGCATCGGATTCCAGCATGGTACAATGAAGAAGGACATTTTGTAGTTGCGGCAACGCAGACAGAAGCTGAAGCAAAATTTAAAGCGGAAAGTAAAACATATAATAATCTTATTCAAGATGAAGACTGTCTTGATACTTGGGCATCATCATGGTTATGGCCCATTAGTGTTTTTGATGGTATAGAACATCCCGACAATCCTGAAATAAATTATTATTATCCTACCAACGACCTTGTTACCGCTCCTGAAATATTATTCTTTTGGGTAGCTCGTATGATTATGGCAGGTTACGAATACCGTGGACAAAAACCATTTAATAATGTATATTTAACTGGAATTGTTCGCGACAAGCAACGTCGTAAAATGAGTAAAAGTTTGGGCAATAGTCCCGACCCATTAGACCTTATTGCACAGTATGGTGCCGATGGTGTGAGGTTGGGTATGTTATTATGTTCGCCTGCTGGTAATGATATATTGTTTGATGAAAGCCAAGTTGAGCAAGGAAGAAATTTCAGTAACAAACTTTGGAATGCTTTCCGCTTGATAAAAAGTTGGGAAGTTGATGAAAGTATTAAAGCGGAAAATCAAGAATTATCGGTGCATTGGTTTCACAACAGATTTGATGAAGTATTAAAAGAAGTAAACGATGATTTCAATACCTTCCGTTTGAGCGAAGGTTTGATGAAAATATATAAACTCGTGTGGGACGATTTCTGCTCTTGGTATTTGGAAATGGTGAAACCTGTTTATGGCCAACCTATATCCAAATATTTATATGATGCTACTATTATAATCTTTGATTCTATTCTTCGTTTATTGCATCCTATTATGCCATTTATTAGTGAAGAGCTTTGGCAAGAATTGCAACCCAGAAAAGAAGGCGATAGTATATGTATCGCTGCATGGCCCACAGAATTTAATTCAGCGAAAGTGGATGCCGAAAAAGCTTTACAACTGATTTCAGAAGTTCGTGCATTCCGCAACAGCAAAGGCATTTCGCCTAAAGAAGCAGTGGAATTATATATTATAGCTCAAAATCAAAATGACTATAATAAGTTTGAAACATTGATTGCAAAATTAGCAAATGTTTCCTCATTGATATATACAAAAGAAAAACTTCAAGGTGCTTATAGCTTTTTAATACATACCGATGAAGCATTTATACCTGTGGAACTTGATAAGGATGCAGAAACCAAACGTATAGCTGAAGAAATAAACTACCTAGAAGGTTTCCTTAAGAGTGTAGAAGTCAAACTCAGCAACGAACGTTTCATGGCGAATGCCAAACCCGATGTAATAGAAAAAGAATTACAAAAGAAAGCAGATGCCGAAAATAAATTGCTGACGCTGAAAGAGCAATTGGGAATGTTGGTGTAGGGTTCTCTTTGTTGTATAATTGTGCCGTCCTCTCTGCTGCCAATAATTGTTGAATTTTAAGTCAATTCATATATTATTCTTTATCAAATACTTGCAAATATAAAACATTAATTTAGTCAGTCAATTGACTGAATTTACATTAATTCAGTCAGTCAACTGACTGAATTAACATTAATTTGGTCAGTCAATTGACTGAATTAATGTTTTTGTGTTATATTTGCGGTGTTAAAAAAGTGGTATGTATCATAGAAGTCTGCAAAAAGTAATCGAAAAAAATCTTTCCAAACAGAAGGTTTCAATACTACTGGGTGCTAGAAGAGTGGGCAAAACAGAAATCCTTCAGGCTATATATGAATCCAGAAAAGACACTACACTTTGGCTAAATGGTGAAGATAGAGATACCGAAGTATTATTGGAAAGACGGAGCGAAGCAAATTACAGAAAACTTTTAGCAGGCTATAACTTATTAATTATTGATGAGGCACAATATATAGAAGATGTTTCTCGAAAAGTAAAATTGATGATAGACACCATCAAGCCTTTGCATATCATTATTACAGGTTCATCTGCTTTCGACTTGTCACAAATGGGTGAGCCATTAGTAGGCAGAAGTATTACGTATCATTTGTACCCGCTAGCTCAAATGGAATGGAAACAAAATGAGAACTTATTGCAAATAAAACAGAACTTGGAAGACCGTCTTATATATGGTAGCTACCCTGAACTGAGCAGTATAGAAAACGATGATGATAAAGCTATCTATTTAAAGGAATTGGTAAATACTTATTTATTAAAAGATATATTAATATTTGAACAAATAAATAACTCACAAAAGTTAAGGGATTTACTCAAATTAATTGCCTATCAAGTGGGCTCGGAAGTATCGTTGGATGAGATTGGAAAACAACTAGGGATGAGTAAAAATACAGTATCCAGATATTTAGATTTATTGGCAAAAGCTTTTGTGATATATAGTAGAAGTGGTTATAGTAATAACCTAAGAAAAGAAATTGTGAAAAGCAAAAAATGGTATTTTGTCGACAATGGTGTACGTAACGCCATCATCAATGATTTCAGACCCGCAGCACTGCGAAGTGATATTGGCATCTTATGGGAACAATATATATTGGGCGAAAGAATTAAATATAACGAGTACAAACAAATACATACAGAAAGTTATTTTTGGAGAACCTACGATCAACAAGAAATTGACTTAATAGAACAGAAAAACAAAAAACTTTCTGCGTTTGAATGTAAATGGAAAGATACTATAATAAAAGCTCCGACAGCTTTTACCAAATCATATCCTAAAGCTACATTCCAAGTTATTAATCATGAAAATTATTTAGATTGGATTGATGATTAACCCTTTTTTGTTCTGATGCTCTCACACCTGCCCCAAAACCGTATGCAACCAAAAAGCCAATGGTGCAAGAATCGAAACCAATCCAAATATCCAGAAAAAACGCATGGCAAACCAAAGTTGGGTGAGGATATTTAATCGGTCAAAAACATTTCCGAGTATTCGTTTATTTACTTGCCAAGTGGCAAAAACAATTAATACAGAAATTAATATATTAAATAAAACATGCACTACGATTAATTGGTACCGGTCCTTTACAAACATCGCAAAAATTTCTTCAGTAGAATAAGTACTATATAATGATGAAGCAAGAATCAAAACTATACCTGTAATAAGGATACGGAGATGTGCCCGTTTAAATTTGTGAGATAGTGTTGCCGCTTGTATCATATATAATTCGTTTGCAAAATTGCAATTATATTATATTCGATTAAACAAAAAATTGCTGAAACGTATTTTTAGAGACATGAATTTCTCTCCCATTTCTTGTTTAGTTAACTCACCATTCCGTATCTTCGTAGGCTATAAAGTGTATTCCCTCCATGCAAGAAAAAGAAACCGCCATCACTTTCGATATTTTCAAAAAAGAAGTGCTCACCGATTATGCCACAGCTTTTAAAAGCCGCCATACTAGCCTTATTGGCCGCAAAGAGGTTTTAACGGGTAAAGCTAAGTTTGGAATTTTTGGCGATGGTAAGGAAGTGGCACAACTTGCTATGGCCCGTGTTTTCAAAAACGGAGATTTCCGCTCTGGATATTACAGAGACCAAACTTTCATGTTTGCCATTGGTGAACTTACTATACAAGAATTTTTTGCACAATTATATGCCGAACCATCTGTAGAAGCCGAACCCTCAAGTGCTGGTCGAAGCATGAATGGTCACTTTGGTACACGTTTTTTGGATGATAATGGCAACTGGAAAAACCTGACTGAACTTAAAAATTCCACTTCTGATATTTCACCCACTGCTTCGCAAATGAGCCGTGTGGTGGGTCTTGGCTATGCTTCCAAATTATTTCGTAATAATATAAATATACAGCACCTTACTCAGTTTTCCGATAAAGGAAATGAAGTAGCCTTTGCAACAATAGGAAATGCAAGCACCAGCGAAGGAGGCTTTTTTGAAGCCATCAATGCTATGGGAGTTTTACAAGTACCCGTGGTAGTTTCTGTATGGGATGATGGTTATGGAATTTCTGTCCCTGCAAAATATCAAACCACCAAAGAGAGTATTAGCGAAATACTCAAAGGTTTCCAACGCGACGATCAAAATGAGGGTTATAATATATATCGTGTAAAAGGTTGGGACTATGCAGAGCTTTGCAGAGTATATGAAGATGCCACCAAAATAGCTAGAGAAAAACATATTCCCGCCATTATACATGTAGAAGAAATGACGCAGCCGCAAGGCCACTCAACTTCTGGCTCGCACGAAAGATATAAAACCAAGGAACGCCTGCAATGGGAACAGGATTTTGACTGTGTCAAAAAAATGCGGGAATGGATTTTGACAAACAGTATTGCAACTCCAGAAGAACTTGAAGCTATTGAAACTGCTGGATTACAACAAGTAAAAGACGAGCAAAAAGCATCTTGGCAATCCTATCTATCAAAAATAAAAGCTGATGTAACGGAAACTATTCTTTGCTTGGAAGCCTTAGCTAATGTGTCGGACAAAGCTAATTCAATAAAGCAAGCGGGCACTTCATTGTTAACTATTACAGAACCTACGCGTCGTGATATTTTTGAAGCTATATTTACTAGCATTCAATCGACCGTAGGGGAACAAAGTCCTGAAAGAAACCAATTGTTACAACTGCTCGCTCAGTATAAAGAAGTTAACAAAGATCGTTACAACTCGCATTTATATAGTCAGTCGAGCAAGGCATTGGGTAATATTGAGCAAGTGGAAGCGATATATAGTGAAGAAAGCAAAAACATGGATGGCCGCGAAATACTGCAAGCATGTTTCGATAAGGCTTTTGAACGCATCCCTGAACTATTTGCCATAGGCGAAGATGTGGGCAGGATAGGCGATGTGAACCAAGGGTTTGCAGGCTTACAAGACAAATACGGTGAATTGCGTATAACGGATACGGGCATACGCGAATGGACTATTACAGGGCAGGGAATAGGAGCAGCCATGCGAGGCCTGAGGCCCATAGTAGAAATACAATATTTAGATTATTTTTTATACGCTTTACAAATACTTAGCGATGATGTGGCTACACTACAATACCGTACAAAAGGTGGTCAAAAATGTCCGCTCATCATTCGTACACGTGGACATAGACTTGAGGGGATTTGGCACTCGGGCTCGCCAATGGGCATGATTTTGAATGGCCTTAGAGGCATGAATATATTAGTACCCCGCAATATGACCCAAGCTGCTGCTTACTATAATACTTTGTTATTAAGCGATGAGCCAGCTTTAGTAGTAGAATGCTTGAACGGATACCGTCTTAAAGAAAAAATGCCTGATAATATTGGAGAGATTACTTTAGTGCCTGGTTTACCCGAAGTGCTTAAACAGGGAACAGATATTACGCTTGTAACTTATGGATCATGCTGTCGAATTGCAATGGAGGCAGCTCAAAAACTAGAAACTTTCGGTATCTATGTTGAGATAGTCGATGTGCAAAGCTTGCTCCCATTTGATACAAAAAGCAGTATCGTTGAGTCGTTGAAGAAGACAGGCCAAATCGTATTTTTTGATGAAGATGTGCCAGGAGGTGCCAGTGCATTCATGATGCAGCAAGTGCTGGAAATACAAGGTGGATACCAATATCTTGATGCCCCACCACTTACTATTACTGCCCAAGCACACCGCCCAGCATACGGCACTGATGGCGATTTCTTCTCTAAACCGCAAGCGAATGATGTGTTTGAAGCATTATACCAAATGATGCATCAATATGCACCGGGTGAATTCCCGCCAATGTTTTAGTTTTACCCGTCACGGCAGGTTGGTTTTCGGTTGTTCCCAAATTTTTGTTTAACCAATTACAAAAAATATTTCATTTTTTCATAAAATGATGCAACCCTTTTCTTATTTTTGTACTCTAATAGTTTATAAAGCCCGAACCAACATGTAACACATTTACACTAACCTGTAAATTAAAATGCCGAACTTCACTGAAGAACAAGAACTTATTGATGGTTGCCTCGTAGGTAACCACAGAGCTCAAGAGGCTCTGTACAACAAGTATGCAGCCAAAATGTTTGGGGTTTGCCTACGCTACAGCAGTAGCCGTATGGAAGCTGAGGACACTTTGCATGAAGGTTTCATGGCGGTATTTGAAACTTTGGAACGATTTGAAGCACGAGGTGCATTTGAGGGATGGGTGAGACGAATTATGATTAACACGGCGTTAAAAAAGTACAAACGCGAAAGAGTTTATCAATTGATGGATTTCAATGTGGATGTAATAGAAACAGCCAATGATAGTGATTTTTCACCGCTGCAAAAAATGCAAACTGACGACCTTATTAAACTAGTTCAAAAACTAGCCCCCGGATATAGAAATATTTTTAACCTTTATGCCATCGAAGGATATAACCACAGAGAAATTGGCGAAGTTTTGGGAATATCTGAAGGCACTTCAAAATCGCAAATGGCCCGAGCAAGAGTATTGCTACAAGCCATGCTAAACAAACAATACGACAACGCTAATGAGCAACGATAAAGAACATATTGACGATATTTTTAAGAATCATTTCGAGGATTACAAGCCTACACCTCCAAGCAATGTGTGGAGCCGAGTAAAGAGCGGATTGAATAATAATACCTCTGAAGAAACTTTATATAATAAATTCGATCAACACCAGCCACAACCACCAGCATGGGTTTGGGCAAGCCTTAGCAATATACTTAAAGGCCGTCAACGCATTAAAACCTACAAACGCATAGCAGCGGCTGCTTTGTTTTTTGCCGCACTTGGTGGTTTAATAGCTAGTCAATTTGCTGCTAACAATACTATAGATTCTTTGTTTGCATTTGAAAAAGATGACAATATCACTCTCAGCACCACACCAATAAAACCAATATTAGTGCAGCCAAAGATAACAAGTCTTGGCAAATCTACTTCAACTTCTGCTCCTAAAAACTATATATCATATACCCAAGTTCAAGCTTTTACCAATAATATTCCTGCCCATAATAATATAGTAGTGCCTGCGATTGAAAATACTGTTGCAAACGATTTCGAAGTCCCGGTTACAGCTCCAGAAATTTCTTATTTAGAGTCCATTTTTGCCAATATATCAATCCCTTCCATAGGCCACGGCACTCCTAGCATTATGCCAGAAAATAATTTCAACTACAAAGCTCCCCATTACAAAAGGCCTAACTTATTTGAAACTAATATAGAAATATTTGCAGGTGTTGCTAATACTTTCCGCCAACTTGATAATAAATTGAATGCTACTGTCGCTTCAATACGAAAAGAATCAGAAGAATCTGCTGCCTCCTATCAATGGGGAATTAAATTTAATTTGATTAAAAACAAAATATTATTCTCGAACGGCATAAGCATGTCTGAATACAACTACAAGGGTACTTATCAATTTCTAAAAGAGGACATGGTTAATTTACATCCTAATTTCCCAACAGAGGTAAAAGGAGTTTATAAAGTAGAAGATTACCATGCGAAACAATTATCGAATAACAACTCCAATGTTTTAACCACCTATAAATTTATAAACTATAATACTGCTGTTGGATATTTGATTAACGCAGGTAGAAAATTAAATATAACACCTCAAATCGGGGTTGGTACAGGCTATTTAATGAGTAATATTGGACCAAAATTACAAGCTGGCAAACCTACCGAATACTCCTCAATGCCAGATGCTAATTCTCTTTCTTTAAATCAAAGATTAATGGTAAGTGGAGCAGTTGCACTAAAAGTTGATTTCAGATTATTGAATTCATTTAAAGTTGGAATAGAGCCGTATATAAACAAGCAAATAAACAAGCAGGATGTTACCTCGCCTCTTGGTGGTCAAAAACTTACCGCCAAAGGTGTTAACTTAACCTTTTCCTACAAATTTTGATATTTAAAAATAAAATATTTATAACCCTTTTTGCTGCCTTTATTTTTTCAATTGGTAGCAGTGTTGCTCAAAACTGTACTGCAAATTTTGAGTTCGATACAACTAACTATATAGTTACATTTAAAAATAAGTCTACTGCTGCAGGTATATATAAAAGCTATTGGAACTTAGGCGATGGTAATTATTCACTAAGCCCAAACCCAATACATGCTTATACAAATCCTGGCGAGTATTATGTGTTTCTAAAAGTAGAAGATGCTGCTAATAAATGCAAGGACATCTTCATGGATACAATTATAATAGTTGCAGCAAGCCCTGGATGCAAAGCAAATTATAAAATTGGCGTATTGGGAGACTCACTTATTTGCAACAGTATCGCTACAGGAACTGACAGTTCTACTACCTACACTTGGTTTTTTGAAAATACAGTTTTCTCGACGGACGAAAACCCTATTTGGAAATATACCAAAACGGGCATCAGAGCAGTTAAACTATTAATTCAAAGTCAAAATTGTACTGATTCAATAGAAAACGATATATATATAAAACCCAAATATATATGCGATGCCACTTTTGAAACTGTTACCAGTGCCGATACCACTACTTTTATAACAAAAACATATAATCCAAATGCGGTATACTTTTGGGATTTTGGAGACAATACCACAACCACTGGCAATAGACCATTTCATGTGTACGAATATAATGGTACATACAAAGTAACGCTTACCATGGAAGATACTGTTTCGGGCTGTGCCCAAACTTGGAGTAGCAATATTGGTATTTCTGGTCTTCCCGCTTTCAAAGTAAGCTATTCATATAATATCAATAAGAAAACCGTTTCGTTCGAAGCTGCTGCTAAATTCAACCTTAAAAAAGAATTTATCTTTAGCTGGAAATTTGGAGATGGTGGAACCGAAACTGGAAATTTGGTTGAACATACCTATAATAATTATGGAAATTATGATGTGGAACTTACTATTGTAGACACCCCTGTGTCGGCCGTTGTTACCAAAAAATTTACCATACTTGTTGTAAAAGATACCTCCAGCTATAGTTTGGGAGGGAAAATAAAATTAGATAATGGAACCCCCATTGATGAAGCTTTTGTATTACTAATAGAGAACGACAGTAATACCAATAATCTACCACATGTGGTTGATACCACTTATATAACAGTAGCCGATTCGGGATTGTATTTCTTTAATCAAAAGAAACCAGGGCGTTATACTGTGAAAGTATTGATTAGCCCCAGTTCACTTTATTATAGTAAATATATACCAATCTATTTCGGCAACCGTATCTCTTGGAAAAACGCCCAATACTTTCAATTGACTCAAGATATTTTGCAATCGATAGAATTGAACCAAAAAACAATATCAACCAATGGATCTAATTCTATAACTGTGGTATTGACCATCGATAAATTAATAAAAGAAAAATACTTCCTGAAAAATCAATCCGCTACTTTATATGATGTGCTAGGGAAACCCCTACAAACAGGGCTTACCAACGCCCAAGGCAAAATTAAGTTCGATAATTTGCATACCAGTATATATTATGTTAGATTTGATGTGGTAGGCAAAATTTCTAATGGGAAAAATGTGAGTTTTATTAAACAAGCTCCACCCACTGATACCATATACTTTAATTTAGACGGATTCACGGTATCACCCTACGAAAACTTAAATACAAGTATTATACAAACTTCCACTTTAGCATATAGTGAAATTAGTTTATTTCCAGTGCCTGCTAACGATCAATTGACTGTACACACCAATGTGAACCTGCTAGACCAAACACAAATTCAAATAATGATGATTGATGCCACAGGTCGCCAAGTGAAGAGGCAAGAAACCATCAACAAAGAATTTCACACCATCGATATTAGTAGTTTGCCACAAGGAATATACTGGTGTGTGCTTACTGGTAAAAACGGTTTTATTAAAAATATTCCAGTAGTTAAAAAATAAATTTGGGCAGTATAATAACTGCACCCGAAGTTTGATCCATGAAATTAGAACATGTGGGCATTGCCGTAAAGGATCTCAGCCGCTCCAAAAAAATTTTTGACAGTTTGTTTGGCCATCAAAGCTATAAAACTGAAATGGTGGAAAGCGAACAAGTAAGTACAGTTTTTTACCAAACTGGCGTTTCCAAAATAGAATTATTACAAGCAGTGAGCAACGAAAGTGCTATATCCAAATTTATTGAAAAACGAGGTGAGGGAATGCACCATCTGGCGTTTGAGGTAAGTGATATAGAGCAGGAAATAAGTAGACTAAAACTTGAAGGATTTCTATTTGTAAGCGATTCTCCAAAAGTGGGTGCCGACGGCAAACGAATTTGTTTTCTCCATCCCAAAAGCACCAATGGAGTGCTTATAGAACTTTGCGAAACTATAATTTATACCAATTCTTAAACTAATACCAATTCTTATCCTAAAATAGTCCAAAGATTATTTTAGGTTTGTAGAATGGTAATGCCGAACTACATCCCGAAAGCATTCGGGATTAGTCCCTTTCTTTTGGACTATTATATATTGAGTTTCGGTATTA
>JAWXAU010000088.1 GCA_034439655.1 Bacteroidota bacterium
ATAATATATATATATATGTCAGTCTGTCCGCCGCGGCGGATATCGAAGACGGTCTTCGATATCCCAATAGCTGTCGGGGCCGACTGACATAACAATAATAATAAAATAAAATCATGAAAATTCTTATAACAGGTGGAGCAGGTTTTGTGGGCAGACATTTTACAGAACATTGGCTCAAACAAGGTGCTGACGTGGATTGTGTAGATTTGGTTGCCCCCTTAACTGGTGGTATTGACCCAGCAGATGGATGGCCCTTATATGAACCCCGTGATTTTGATAATTTTCATTTTCACAAAGAAGATTGCAGAAAATTTTTCAAACATCACAAACATACACAATACGATTATGCATTCCATTTAGCTGCGATGGTGGGTGGACGAATGATGATAGAAAACAACCCACTTGCTGTTGCTGATGACCTTTCTATTGATAGTGAATACTGGCAATGGGCCAAGGAAGCAAATCCTGGAAAAACTATATGTTTTAGTTCGAGTGCTGCATACCCAATTAAATTACAAAGACACAATCATTATATATTATTGAAGGAGGATATGATATCTTTTGATGGTGATATAGGCATGCCCGATATGAGCTATGGGTGGGCAAAATTGACGAATGAATATTTGGCATTATTGGCTTACGAACGTCATGGTTTAAAATCAGTATCGTATCGTCCGTTTAGTGGTTATGGCGAGGACCAAGATATGACCTACCCTTTTCCCAGTATATGTAAACGTACTTTGGAAAATAAAGGTGAGGAGCATCTTTCTGTTTGGGGCAGCGGCAAGCAGATGCGTGACTTTATACATATATCAGATTGTGTTCGTGGAGTAATAACCACCATGGATCAAATTGATGACGGTACCGCACTGAACCTAAGCACAGGAATATTTACCAGCTTTATAGAGTTTGCAAAAATGTCGGCAGGAATTGTGGGATATAATCCTGAAGTAACAGGTACTAGCGACAAGCCCGAAGGCGTATTTGCCCGCGGCGGTGATACTGAAAAACAAAAGGCCCACGGTTTCGAATATGAAATTCCATTTGAAGAAGGCATCAAACGTTGCTTGTCTTATCTCGAACGGAAGATGCAATAAAATGTATTATATATAATATCCCGAAAAATGAATATACATATAAACAAAGGGGTTCTTTTTTTATATAGTGCATTCATCATTGAATTACTCATTTTCTTTTCTCTTAGGCAACGATTGGGCTATATTGTAGCACCTGTCCTCTTCACAGTTACCGGGCTTGCCATCGCACTACTTCCCTTCTTCACAAAGTTGGATTTTGCAAGCAGTACCCACAAAATTATCTCCGTAAAAAAAGAATATATATATAGCTTTTTTGCTCTCCTATTTTTACTTTTTGGATTTTGGGCACAACATATTTTTGTTACCAATCCCATTGATATAAAAAAATCCGATATCATTCCTTTTATTGACACATTATATGTCGACCGATTTTTAAATGGTGACTATGTATATGCTCTTGCTCCAGGGCTGGGCTACGGCAACTGGACTCCCAACTATTTGCCCATGCATTGGTTACCCTTTGTAGTGAGCAAATTAATGGGCATAGACCCCAGATGGATTCCATTGACTTTTTATTTCATCGCTTCATTTATATATATCAAGTTCCTACTTCAGAAAAATGATGGCCTAAAAAATTTATATATAAAACTTGCACTACCGATAGTTTTTCTATTTTTAATTTTCTGGAAACAGTCAAACGAAATTGCCCATACCGTGGAGTTATTAATTGCATCATACTATTTTATATTGGCTGTATTTCTTTCAAACAATCATATTCTTGGTCGTAGCATAGGGCTCATGTTTACCTTGCTTTCACGTTATGCAGTAGTTTTTTATTTGCCTGCAGCTTTGGTATTGGAATGGTTGAATGATAAAAAAAGATTATTCAAGGAATTGGGTTGGGTATTACTATTTGTGAGTATATTTTATATAATACCTTTTTTATTAAAAGATACTAATATATTTATTGAAGGTAGCAAAGCTTATGATATAGCGGCAGTGGGCGAATGGAAAGGGCAAGCTTGGCAAGCCCCTACCGACAAGCCTTTTCAATTATTTCAAGGATTAGGTTTTGCATCCTGGGGTTATAATAATTTCCCTGGTGACTTGATGGAAAAAATTGCTCAATATAAAAATATATTACTTTTAGTTTCCATTATTGCTTCCTTATTACTTATTGTATTTGTATATAAAAAGCATAACAAATACCCACAACAACTATTACACCTTGCTGCACTAAAAGTTATATTAACTACTGTTTTTGCTTTTGTGCTAGTACCATACTCCTACTTGTTTTGGAGCAGTTTGGTGGTTTCGTTTTGTATTTTATCAAATTATAATTTGTTTAGGGGAACGAAATAATTATACCAATATAATGCCAATTCTAAAAATCATATTCCCATTTCAATTCCAGTAGTCCATTGGATTGATAATCGCAGCACGTATCCTACATTTTTATTTTACCAGAATTGTACTATCGGATGATTCTCGTCATTTGTGCTGCTTTATTATACTCCCATTTTTTTTACCTGGCGTAAAACCTGAAAAAGCAACTAATCCCAATTCTTAACCTAAAATAGTTCTCCGCCAGTGGCGGATTAGTTTTTAGAATGGTAATACCGAACTACAATATGTTTAGTCCCCCTTTTTTTGGACTATTATATATTGAGTTTCGGTATAATCCAACTTTTGCCAGGCTATTTTCTCACTTTCTACTTTAATATTATATGGTCGTCTCTCCCAAAAGTGAAAATCTCGATCAGCTTGTGTAGATATATATTCCTTCAGCTTTTCAGGATAGTTTTCTTTGATGAATTTTTTAAATTCATGTGCTGTAAATCTAATAAAGCCATTCGTAACCGTATCATACTTATTTGGTTCTAGTACTGTTATGAGAAGATGTATGTGATTGGGCATAATAACGAAACCATGTATAGCTGCTTGTTTACTATAGCTTAAATATCCCAAACTATTTATTATAATATCTTTTGCTTTATCATCACGTAGCAAGTTCTGCCAATTCAAAATAGTTGAGGTGAAAAAATACATGAAGCAAATATATGAAACTTTTCAATCACGTTTGTGGTTGGTGGGCCCGCCGCAGCGGGAACCACGGACATTGCCTTCATGTATGTTATTTTTTATTACTATACAACAAAGCCCATGATTTCTCACAGGCTTCATTTATAATTATAATAAAATAGTTTTTCTTTATATTGTCTGGCTGAGTTTATCGAAGCCTAACTACACCCCAAACTGTTTCCACAGTTCAAGCATTTGTAACAAGTACCACTGCGTACTGTTATATGTCCGCAAGTATTACATGCGGGTGCATCACTTTGCATGGTTTTCAAATATTCGTCGCTGCTTGTTTGGCGTTTGGCTCTAACAGGTGCAACCTTTACTGCAGGCTTTGCAAGTACTGGATTTTCAGCAATTATAGTTGCAGTATTACTCAATACAAAACCTATTGCTGGTGGGCGTGCATCTTCTTCGTTTGCATCATACTCTGGATCATCGATTCCTACACCAAATATTTCGTTTTGTTTTTCTACCACATCTTCAATAGTGGGCGATTGTACTTGAACCAAATCGGTACGGCCTAAGTATTCGAAACCTAGCATACGGAATATATAATCTGTAATACTGGTTGCCGATTTTATATTGTCATGTCCTTCTACAAATCCACTGGGTTCGAAACGTGTGAACGTGAATTTATTTACATACTCTTCTAAAGGTACTCCATGTTGCAAACCTATAGAAACTGCTATAGCAAAACAGTTCATGATACTGCGGAAGGTCGCTCCCTCTTTATGCATATCAATAAATATTTCACCCAGTGTTCCATCATTATATTCTCCTGTGCGAACAAATACAACTTGTCCTCCTACTTTCGATTTTTGTGTGAAACCATTACGTTTATTGGGCAAACGTTTTTTGTCTATCATACGTGCAAGTTGTCCAGCAAACTCACGAGTTTCAGTAGTATTCAAAACATTTTGTACCGCTTTCAATACATCATCCCAAGGCATATTGTCTATATTAATATCACCTTTGCCAGCCAGTGCAGTTTCTATCACTTCTTCATCCACCACATCCGATTTATTGCTCAATGGTTGACTCAATTTACAACCATCACGATATAATGCATTTGCTTTCAAACCCAATTTCCAGCTTTCGAGGTAACAAGCTTTTATTTCATCAACAGTAGCTTCGTTTGGTAAGTTTATAGTTTTGCTAATTGCACCACTAATGAAAGGTTGTGCTGCAGCCATCGATCTGATATGTGCATGTGCATGTATATAACGAACACCTTTGCTTCCGCAACGATTCGCACAATCGAATACAGGATAATTTTCTTCTCTTAATATAGGTGCACCTTCTATGGTTCCGGTACCACATATTATATCATTGGTTTGCTCAATCTCTGTGCGGGTAAAGCCCAAGCTGCGAAGCATATTAAATTTGGGGTCATTATATTGTTCAGGTACGTAACCTAAACGTTGCATAGTTTCTTCGCCGAAAGTCCATTGGTTAAATACAAATCCTATTTCGAAAGCAGCACCCAAACCAGCTTCAACCAAAGCTAATTCTTCACGATTGAAACCACGGGCCAATAAACTTTCTTCATTGATGGGTGTATTACCTTTTAATGAAGCAGTACCTATTGCATAAGTAACAATCGTTTTTATTTCACTTTCAGCATAACCCAAATTACGCAAAGCATCGGGTACACTTTGGTTGATGATTTTGAAATAACCACCACCCGATAATTTTTTAAATTTCACCAACGCAAAATCTGGCTCAATACCAGTAGTATCACAATCCATTACCAAACCTATAGTTCCTGTTGGAGCTATCACCGTTGTTTGAGCATTTCGGTATCCATATTTTTCACCATTCTGCACCGCTTGGTCCCATGCATTGCATGCAGCAGATAATAAATATTCAGGGCAAAATTTAGGATCGATACCTACTGGTTGTGTATTAATTCCTACATAATTTTCTTTGGGAGAATTGTACGCTGCATAACGGTGATTACGCATTACACGCAACATATTTTCTTTGTTATCACTATACTTATCGAAAGCACCTAAGTGTTTCGCCATCTCAGCAGAAGTATCATAAGACACACCAGTCATAATAGCGGTGATAGCACCTATAATAGCAGTAGCTTTTGGACTATCATAAGGAATGCCGCTTACCATTAACATGGTTCCCATATTGGCATAACCCAAACCAAGTGTACGATAATCATAACTTAATTGAGCCACTTCTTTACTAGGAAACTGAGCCATTGCTACAGAAATTTCCAATACCGTTGTCCAAAGACGGGTAGCATATTCAAATCCTTTTACATCGAACTCTAAAGTTTTTGTATTAAAGAATTTCATTAAGTTGAACGAAGCCAAATTACAAGCGGTATTGTCCAAAAACATATACTCACTGCATGGGTTCGATGCATTAATTTGGCCACCTGCGGGGCAGGTATGCCAATCGTTAATTGTTGTATTAAATTGTACTCCAGGGTCGGCACAAGCCCAAGCTGCGTAACCAATTTTGTCCCACATTTTTTGTGCATCAATTTCTTTCATCACGCGGCCATCTGTGCGGGCTCTCAATCCCCAGTTGCCACCTTCTTCTAAGCATTTAAAAAATTCATCAGGTATACGAACTGAGTTATTACTGTTCTGCCCTGCAACGGTTGCATAAGCTTCGCCTTCGTAACCACTATCATATCCTGCAGCTATTAATGCAGCTACTTTTTTTTCTTCGTTTACTTTCCAATCTATAAAGGTTTCAATTTCGGGATGGTCCAAATCTAAGCAAACCATTTTGGCTGCACGGCGAGTAGTTCCACCACTTTTAATTGCACCTGCGGCACGGTCACCTATTTTTAGGAAACTCATCAATCCCGATGAAGTTCCGCCACCCGAAAGGGTTTCACCACCACCACGAATTTTTGAGAAGTTAGTTCCTACACCACTACCATATTTAAATATACGAGCCTCACGAACCCAAAGGTCCATAATACCACCTTCGTTTACCAAGTCATCATCCACACTTAATATAAAACATGCATGCGGTTGTGGACGCTCATAAGCCGAGGTTGATTGTTTCAATTGGCGATCTTCTGGATCAACATAATAATGCCCCTGAGGTTTTCCTGTAATACCATAACTGCTATGCAAACCCGTGTTAAACCATTGTGGACTATTAGGTGCACATTGTTGACTAGTGATAGAGAATACCAGCTCTTCATAGAAAACTTGTGCATCGCTTGCGGTTGCAAAATATCCATAACGTTCGCCCCAAGTACGCCAACAGTAAGCCATACGATGTGCTACTTGTTTTATACTTGTTTCAGCACCCATGCTTCCATCGGCTTGTGGTACGCCCGCTTTGCGGAAATACTTTTGAGCCAATATATCTGTAGCCACCTGACTCCATTCTTTCGGCACTTCCACATTATCCATCTTAAATACGTAATCACCCGCTGGATTTTTAATCACAGACTGGCGAAGGTCGTATTGAAACATGTCGACAACAGGTGTGTTATCGTTGGTAAAATGCCGTTTAAACGGAAGGCCTTTAGATTTTTGCATGGTGGTATATAATTTTTTGGTTAGACTTTCGAAGGGGTATATATAGATGTGTTAATTTCTTTCGTGAGAATATTTCTATCACATCGGGAGGTCAAATGTAGCTTCGTATCCTCGGCTATATCAAATACCATTTTCCACACCTATACTTTTTCCACAGGCAAATCCTTATAATAGCAAAGGCTCTAGCTATGTGGATAACGATTTATTGACATTGGGAAGCCCTGTATTATCAATGCTTTTGTGGACAAGTGGTTATAAAAACAATTTGCCTTGTGTCTCTTTTTGGGTACAGGTTATTGCGACATGGTTTTTCCACGGAGAATTAGGAAATTGCTTCCCTTTTTTTCATTACCACATCATCAATTATATATAATTAAACGTATGCTTATATAATAGTTGGATGGTGAATATTTGCAAACTCTCCAGATATAAACTATTATCTAAATCTCCTCAAATACTTCACATAACCTTCCTTATAATATATACTTGAAATTGAAACCCTGAACAGCCTGCCATGAGCATAGTCGAATGGGAGTCGAAGGGTGCTACTTTATAATATATACTATATACTATATTATAATACTTTGGGCGTGCCGCCGAAGCGGCGTCGGGCTATACGCTGCAAGTCCTCGCTCGTCCGATAGCTATCGGACCCTCACTGCGGCCTGCCAGCGGCAGGTCCACTACTATCCCTCACGCGGCTTAAGCGTCATAAACAAGCTCAGATATTTCTAAGCCTACTATTTTTTATTATTGCATTTCTATAATAGCTAAATAGGAGCACGAATATTATACAAAACAAATTGCGGATGTTTAAAATAAAAAAGTTTGATTTTTTAACTTTTTGCTTCTTTATTTGAAGTATGAAAAGTGCTTTTGCTTTCTCCTTACTTATTATTTTGGTAACAACTGCCCATAGTCAAAAGGTTTCTGTAGGTGTTTTTTAAGGAATCCCACACTTCCAAACCATATATACACAGAGGTACTCAAGTAAATAATGATCGTGAGTTTAACGAAAATCCACAAAGATTTATATCGGCAAGGCCCGGCTATGGTAGCGGAGCATCATTTATATATTCAATAAATAATTACTTAAAACTAAATGTTGGTGTCTGTTATTCAACCTATTCAACTCGTGTTACATATTTAGGTATATCTCCTCCTCCTGTAAGCAAAATATTTCTCACAGTTATTAATACGGTTAAGTACTCATATATATCTTTACCTATTAGATTTATAGGACTACTTCCAATTAATAAAATTTTTTCTTTTACAGGAAGCCTTAATTGGAGTTATTGTAGAATGGTTAAATCTTATTACGACTTATATAACTATGATTATTCTCTACCACCGCCTAATAGAGATTATGGTGATTGGACAAAGAATGAACCCAAGTATAATAAATTACTTGGATTTGGCCTAGGAGGTTTGGTTAAATTGAACTCTAAATTTAAACTATCTTTCACCTACCATAAAAGTTATTTTAAGGGCTATAATTATTGGTTACAGTCTACTCCTTTAAAAAGTAGTGGGGCAAGCATTGGGCTAGAGTATGGATTTACACGCAAGCAGAAGAAATAGAAATCTGTAAGTATCCGCCCTCGCAAGTTTAAGCGGAGCGTCCGCCGCGGCGGATGTGAGTTCAATAGGGTGGCCCCGATAGCTATCGAGGATCCGACTGACGAAGCGAAAGTTCCAATTCCATTTCAATCAATCAGCACACTTTCCAAATACAATCTATCGGGGTCAATATCAATATCATTATCCCAAGAGGCAGTAGCAGCAGAAATTTTGGCTTTTTGGAATAATTCAAAATCTATAAGTTGAGCGTAAACTGGGGAGTATATACCGAAACTCAATATATAATAGTCCAAAAGAAAGGGACTAATCCCGAATGCTTTCGGGATGTAGTTCGGCATTACCATTCTACAAACCAAATCCACCACAGGCGGAGAACTATTATAGGTTAAGAATTGGTATTAGATAGGGTTTAAAATCGAACATTTTCATTTCACCATTTTCAAATGAAACCTCCAAAAAATGGTTTTGCTTGGGAATAACTTGTATAGCTTTCTGTGTTATAATTTGGTATATAAACATCTTTTGCCTTAGCCGCATCTTTTACTACTTTATCACTGTTTTTTTTAACATATCAGATTTTTTTAGGCGGATTGGATTCAATAAATCTTCTTGAGTCATTGGCGATTGTTGACCCCACAGCATTCGCCCGATCCTTGCTGACTCCATTAATTTCGATGGCATTGTGACTTTCTTGTTTTCCATCTTGATTCTTATTTTGTTCTACAAAGGTAGTACTTTTTATTTCCTTCTTAAGCCAAGCATTGGCGTCAGCAACAATCGTAAATCCGCAATCGTAAATCGTAAATCCCTTCAAATTTGCCCCATAAAAATTCAACCCTTACCTTTGCCCCCCAAATTCTATTTGCTAGAAATTGAATCAAGACTAAAATTATAAATAAATTATATCGTATAACATGGAACAAAATCTAATTTACTTAGTGCCCGCATTGGGAATCATTGGCCTTATTGTAATGGCCATCAAAAGTGCTTGGGTAAGCAAGCAAGACGCCGGTGATAAAAACATGCAAGAGCTTGCAGGCTATATAGCCGACGGTGCTATGGCATTCTTAAAAGCCGAATGGAAAGTACTCAGTATTTTCGTTGTTTTTGCTGCAGCATTACTTGCCTATTCAGGAACCATTCACGAAATTAATGGCAAAGAAATTCACTCAAGTTGGATTATTTCTATAGCCTTTGTTATAGGTGCTGTATTCTCGGCCACTGCAGGTTATATAGGAATGCGAGTAGCTACCAAAGCTAACGTTCGCACCACACAAGCAGCTCGTACCAGCTTGAAACAAGCATTGAAAGTTTCATTTACAGGAGGAACTGTAATGGGCTTAGGCGTTGCTGGTTTGGCTATCTTAGGCTTGGGCGGTTTGTTCATTGCTTTCTTAGGAATTTTTAATGATGGTGTAAATGCAGAATATGTAAAAACAGCCATTGAAGTACTTACAGGTTTTTCGCTAGGTGCTGAAAGTATCGCATTGTTTGCCCGTGTGGGTGGCGGCATATATACCAAGGCTGCCGATGTAGGAGCAGATTTAGTAGGTAAAGTAGAAGCTGGAATTCCAGAAGATGATGTACGTAACCCTGCTACCATTGCCGATAATGTAGGCGATAACGTAGGTGACGTTGCAGGTATGGGTGCCGATTTATTCGGTTCTTATGTAGCAACGATATTAGCAACCATGGTACTCGGCCAAGAAATTAAAGTAAGCGATAATTTTGGTGGAATGTCACCAATTCTTTTACCAATGGTTATATGTGGATTGGGAATTTTATTCTCAATAGTAGGAACTTGGTTTGTTACCATTAAAGATGATAAGTCGAACGTGCAAAGTGCATTGAATATGGGTAACTGGGCTTCTATGTTATTAACCGTTGTTGCCTCTTATTTTATAGTAATGTGGATGTTGCCCGATACCTTGAGTTTACGTGGTTATGAGTTTTCAAAACTAAATGTATTTTGGGCTATTGTGGTAGGAACTGTGGTGGGTGCAATCATGAGTATTGTTACCGAATATTATACAGCTATGGGCAAAAAACCTGTGTTGTCTATTATCCGTCAATCAGCTACTGGGCATGCTACTAATATCATAGGTGGTTTATCAGTAGGTATGAAATCAACCGTTATCCCAATTTTAACTTTGGCTGCGGGTATTATGGCTTCTTATTATTTTGCAGGATTATATGGTGTAGCTATTGCCGCAGCAGGTATGATGGCAACCACTGCAATGCAATTAGCTATCGATGCCTTTGGTCCTATTGCAGATAATGCAGGTGGTATTGCAGAGATGAGTCAATTACCTCCAGAAGTTCGTGAGCGTACTGATAATTTAGATGCGGTTGGAAACACTACAGCAGCCACAGGAAAAGGATTTGCAATTGCTTCTGCTGCTCTTACATCATTGGCATTATTTGCAGCCTTTGTGGGTATTGCTGGTATCAATGAAATTAATATATATAAAGCAAATGTATTGGCAGGTTTATTTGTAGGTGGTATGATACCATTTATATTCTCTGCATTATGTATACAAGCAGTAGGAAAAGCAGCGATGGATATGGTGGAAGAAGTCCGTCGCCAGTTCCGCGAAATTCCTGGAATTATGGAATACAAAGCAAAACCTGAATATGAAAAATGTGTTGCAATTTCTACCAAAGCAAGTATCCGCGAAATGATGATGCCGGGTGCTATTGCTTTAATAACTCCAGTGCTAGTTGGATTCACATTTGGCCCAGAAGTATTGGGTGGATTATTGGCTGGTGTTACTGTAAGTGGTGTATTGATGGGAATATTCCAAAGCAATGCTGGTGGTGCTTGGGACAATGCAAAAAAATCTTTTGAAAAAGGTGTGATGATTAACGGAGAAATGTTCTACAAAAAATCTGAACCACATAAAGCATCTGTAACTGGTGATACTGTGGGCGATCCATTCAAAGACACTTCTGGTCCATCCATGAATATATTAATTAAATTAATGTCGATTGTATCTTTAGTAATTGCTCCATATATCGCTGTTAATGGCGGTGGTTCTGAAAAAGATATGGTGTGCAAAGACAAAATGGAACAATGTCATGGCGGAAAAGGCCAGTGCGAAGACAAAAAAGATTGTTGCAAAAGTGATTCAGCTTGCGAAGACAAAGACGCTTGTTGCGGTGAAAAAGAAGAACAATGCAGCAAAGAATGCATGGATAAAAATGGTGCAAACTGCCCCCACATGAAAGGTGGCAAACCACATTGCGAAGGTGGAGTTTGTGCTTGCCCAGAAGGTACTACATGCCCAACCAAAGACTGCAAAGAAGCTTGCTGCAAAGGCAAAGACAAATGTGATGCACACGAACACGAAAAGAAAATTATTACGAAATAAATAATATATAAACGTCATTGCGAGTCCCGCACCGTCATTCTGAGCATCCCAAAAGCATTCGGGACTGCTAAGAATCTATTCAAATCGGAGACACGACAACGAGATTGCCACGCTGAAGCAGCTCGTAATGACGTAAAAAATATACCATGAGCGAAGAAAAAATAAAATTAGAAGACGTAGTTTCTATAGGCGGTGTGCAAGGACTACACAAAATAGTAGGCCGCAGTAAAAACGGTATCATCGTTGAGTCGCTGGACGAAAGACGCAAACGCATGCCTGTAGCTTTAAGCAACAAGGTTTCTATATTGAGCGAGATTGCGATGTTTGCCTTGAGCGAAGATGTGCGATTGGGCGATATCATGCTCCGCATTAAAAACCAAGAATTGGAACCACCTGCTCCTAAAGCCAGTATTAAAGATTTACACCATTTTATGGAAATGGCTTTGCCCGATTTTGATAAATCAAGAGTGTATGATTCGCATATTCAAAAATTGGCAAACTGGTATCGCATACTCGAACCTGTTTTAGATTTTGAAAACCTAGCTGAAGCTTCCGAAAAAGCTGAAAGCGAAGAGCAGGAAGAAGCTGCTGGGGAGTAAGCCATATAATTATGGTTGGTTGTCCCGCAAGCATTCGGGACAACCATGGGCAAAGTTTGAAACACAAATTTTAAATCTTAGAATACTGCCATTTTTATTTACAGCAGCCCGCTGCGGCGGGGTGGCAAAATAACAGCTACCAAAAAATATAAATGATGAGCAGTTCTTTATATTAAGAATATTTTGGATGAGAAGAAAGCTGTTGTTTTGACCACGGTTTTTGCAAGGGTCTTACCCGAAGCAAAAAATCACCTTTGTAAATAAAAACACTTTTGCTTCCTTTTTGTGTAAAAAGGAAGCCCCGATAGTTATCGGAGTTCGCGGCGAGCGAGGCGACAATAAAAGTAGTTGGTTAACATCTTGTATTAGATAATAAAAATTATAATACTTCCATGAAAAACTCCCACCAAATAGGCGACACAACCACCCTCCAATTTACCGTTACCGACCATGACACCGCCACTTTCGATACAGGCGAAGTACACCCTGTTTACGCCACCTTTGCCCTGGGCCGCGATGCCGAATGGACCACCCGACAGTTTGTTCTTAATATGAAAGAAGCCGACGAGGAAGGCATCGGAACTTTTTTAAATATTAAACATCATAGTCCTGCTTTACTTAATTCAGTAGTAACTATTACAGGTATTATAACTGCAATAAATGGCCACGAAATTATATGTAGTTTCGAAGCAAAAGTACACGACCGCATTATTGCAACAGGCGAAACTGGACAGAAGATTTTGAAGAAGGAGAGATTGGAGAAGTTGTTTGCGGGGTTGTAGTTTTCCAAACAGAGTTGTCAAATCTTATTTATTAATCTCGATACAAGCTATATCTTTATAGTTATCGTTCTAGATAAATTCCTCAATTAAAGAAAATCTATATATCAATAATTCAGCGATTTTTTCTGTGCTCATATTGCCCATCCTAAGCCATATTATTTTAGGTGGGTGACCATAATAGTTTGATAGTTCATAAAAGTCGCCATCAAAAGTCACTATAATATATCGATGCTTTTTAGCGTATTCCCATATCTCTTTATCTTTCAAATTGTATAACCCTAACATCCTCACTTGTTTTGCAATAGGGTATTGGCTTTCTATCTGCGATAAAACTCTAAACGAAATATTCTGGTCAAACAGCAGCTTCATTATGCCACCCTTATTTTGTGTTCCCTATCGGCAACATATACTAAACATGCTTGTATTGCATCTTCGTTTAATTCGGGATAGTCTTTTATAATTTCTGTATTATTCATACCAGATGCTAACCAACTAAGCACATCATACACAGATATGCGGTTCCTAAAATACAAGGTCGCCCAAATCTAATATCGGAATCAATACTAATAATTTCTCTGTAATTTACCATTTCTAAACACTATTATTGTATTACAAAAATACAAAAAAATTGAATATGCTTTGCTTTTTTCTTGTTTGCTAAATGAGCCAAGGTGTTTCTAAGCCATCCATAAGCTTAACAAAGCATTCAACCCCAGCGGCTGAAATTCTTAATAAAATCATTCCAATACCAACACTTCTTCTTTTACATAACGTAAACGAATAA
>JAWXAU010000089.1 GCA_034439655.1 Bacteroidota bacterium
ATACATGAACTATTATAAGCTTGTAAAGACAATAATAAATTTGAATTTAATGAATGAATATATTCACATAATTAAACTTTTATATTTAATAAAAAACGACTGGTTTCAAAAACCTTTTGTGTTTTAACAACTAGTCCAAAACCTAAATCCTTTTTGAAACTATAATTTTTTATTATTATAATATATAGTTTATTCTTACCACAGTCGGGTTTAAATTTGCAGTCCAAAACAAAGAAGAGAAAACGTGCAAAAAACCGAAGTGGATGGGCAACAAAATTACAGCCCAATGTTTATTATAGGAAATACAATTGTGAGTGAGGCTATCATAGAACAAAACTTTGTATGCAATATAGAAAAATGCAAAGGAGCTTGTTGTATAGAAGGAGATCAAGGTGCACCAATTGACGCCGAGGATATTGAAAAAATAAACGAGCACATGTTAGCAATAAAACCATACATGTCGGAAAAAGGAAAAAAATTGCTTGCCGACAAAGGGTTTTACGAAATAGATCCCGACGGTGACAAAGTAACAACTTGTTTGCCAACAGGGGAATGCGTTTTTGTGGTATATGAAAATGGAAACTTGGCATGTGCTATTCAAAGAGCCAACGCTGAAAAAAATTTCGACTACCCCAAACCTATTTCCTGCCATCTATACCCTATTAGGGTTTCTAATTTTAAACAATACGATGCTCTGGGATACCATGAGTGGCAATTGTGTTCACCTGCGTGTACTCTGGGCAATCAACTAAAAGTGCAGGTTTATAAATTTTTAGAAGAACCCCTTGTTCGCAAATATGGGCGTGACTGGTGGGCCGAACTTGATGCTATTGCAAAAGACTGGGGCAAATAATTCGGACTATATTTGCCGCTAATTATATAAACCTATACAGTTGAGTTTCGTAAAAAAACTTGCCTCTCAAACAGCCTTATATGGCCTCACCAATGTGTCGAGGCTTATCAATTTTTTGATATTGGCCAAGCTGCACTCCACAGTATTAAGCCAAGCAGAGAGTGGGGTACAGGGAAATTTTTATGCCTACATATCTTTTTTTAATATATTGTTTACTTATGGTTTAGAGACCGCATTTTTTAGGTTTGCCAACAAAACACAAGACCCCAAAGCAGTTTTTGGCACAGCTTATATATCTTTGATGAGCAGTAGTGTATTGTTGATTTTTCTGGGTTGGTCTATATGGCCAACTTTGGCTAGTTTCACTGGGTTTGCATCACAACCTAAATATTTACTATACTTGGGGGCTATTCTTTTAGTGGATACGCTTTCCGCAATTCCCTATGCTGGCCTTAGGCAACAAAACAGACCCATAAAATTTGCCGTGATAAAAATAGCGGGAATGCTTGTATTCTTATTGCTCAATCTTTTTTTCCTGTGGTTTTGCCCCTCAGTTTCGGAAGGGAAAATTTGTAGTTTTGCTCAAGGTTGGATTAATAGTTTTTATATCCCGCAAAACAATTTGGAGTATATATTCCTTGCAAATTTAATTTCAAGTTTATTTAGTTTTATTTTACTTGGACCCCAAATTTTTGGGTTCAAATATGGGTTCGATAAGCAGTTGTGGAAACAAATGATGCAGTTCGCAGGGCCTTTATTGTTAGTGGGTTTACTAGGAATGACTAATGAAACTTTAGACCGGATTTTAATACCCAAACTAATAGATGGCCAAGAAGGTCTGATACAAAATGGTATATATTCTCAGTGTTATAAAATCAGTATTTTTCTCACCGTATTTGTTCAGGCATTTAGGTATGCAGCCGAGCCATTTTTCTTTTCAAAAGCAAACGATAGCAACGCTCCCAAAATATATGCCTTGGTAATGGATTGGTTTGTACTGGTGTGTGTGGTGGTTATTACAATCTTATTATTGTATATTGATATCGCCAAACACCTATTGGACGAAAAGTTTTGGGAAGGGATAAAGATTGTCCCAATTTTATTATTTGCAAATTTGTTTATGGGCATAAATACCAACCTGAGCATCTGGTACAAGGTTACCGATAAAACTTCTTGGGGTATACTCATTGCTTTTTGTGGTGCATTTTTAACCGTTCTTTTAAATATTATATGGATACCCCAAATGGGTTATCTAGGAGCGGCCTGGGCAACCTTGTGGAGTTATTTGGGCATGGCCACCTTAAGCTATTTTATAGGTCAAAAGCATTATAAAGTACCTTATAATATCTCTAGGTTTTTTATATTACTTTTCTCAACGGTTGCATTGGTTGCTATCAGCGATTTATTGATATACCATTTAGATTTGATTGGGTTTTGGCCAAAAACAACTTTAAACACAGGATTATTAATTCTATATTTATTTCTTGTCTGGAAATTATATATAAATAAACTAAGAATAGAGAGCAGGGTGTTCTCAGGCAGCTAACCTTTTGGGTATAGAAAAAGAAAAAATACTACCCACACCCGGAGTGCTTTCGAACCAAATTTTTCCTTGGTGAAGTTCAACAAAATCTTTGCACAATAACAATCCCCAACCTGTGCCCACCTCGCCTGCCGTACCTTCTGAAGTAGGCATATGTTCGGTGAGTAATATACTCCCGACAGCATCGCTAAAACCTACTCCCTGGTCTTTTATACTAATGATGTGGTCGTTGTCGTTACTATTGTAAAGGATTTCAACCACGCTATTAGATTGAGAATACTTAATAGCGTTTCCTAATAAATTACGCATAACCGTTCCAATCATGTTTTTATCTGCGTTTAACAGCAACGTATCATCGGAGTTATATTTTATAGCTATCTTTTTTACAGAAGAGGAATATTCTACATGTGCAAGTTCTTCATCGATGAGTTGCTTAAATACAAAGGAAGAAATATTGGGTTTTAATATACCCTGCTTGCTTTTAACCCAAGCCAACAAGTCATCCAGTAAATTCAATGTTTTGTCGGCAGAAACTTGGAGCATTTTCACCACATCATCATCACGCATTGCAGGTTCGTTCATCAACAATGATAGTTGTACCATATTGCTTACGGGGCCACGCAAATCGTGGGCTAACAATGAAAGGAATTTATCGTGAGATAAATTTAGCTGGTTCAGTTCCGTTATCTTTTTTGCTAAACGGTTCAGCTCACTGTCATCTTTGTATGTAGAATTTGTACTATCCAAATTTTTAATATTTCTTACACATGACCTTTATCCTTTTTTTAAAAGAAAGATGTAGTGTTTTAGTTTAGTTTGTTATATAAGCTAATATTTGTTTTGGGGTCACTTATTTATATTTATAGGTGTGTGGCAATAAAACCTAACAAATATTTTCTTTAACAAAAATAACGCATAAAAAACTATCACCAAATGATATTTTCAAAACTCCTTACACAAAAAAACCCAACGCTTGGGTTAGGTTTTCTTTGTAAACAAATATTGTTTTTTATTTTGTAGCGTCTTCAAACTTACCCGCAACAGCGTTCCAGTTTACCACATTCCACCAAGCCCCTATATAGTCAGGGCGACGGTTTTGATAATGCAAATAATAAGCATGTTCCCACACATCGAGTCCCATAACAGGGGTTCCTTTTACTTCGGCTACATCCATTAACGGATTATCTTGATTGGGGGTGGAGCTAATAGTAAGTTTGCCATCGTGCACCAATAACCAAGCCCACCCACTTCCAAAACGGGTAGTGGCAGCCTTGTTAAATTCTTCCTTCATTTTATCGAAGGAACCGAAAACCGTATTGATTGCATCTGCTAATTTACCAGATGGATTTCCACCGGCGTTTGGGCCAATGATAGACCAAAACAGACTGTGGTTATAATGACCACCTCCATTATTGCGAACGGCAGCAGGATATTTAGATATATTTTTACAAATATCTTCAACGCTTAAGTGTTCAGCATCGGTTCCTGCTGTGGCATTGTTAAGGTTGGTAACATAAGCGTTGTGGTGCTTGTCATGGTGTATTTCCATGGTGCGTGCATCAATGTGTGGTTCTAACGCATTGACAGCATAAGCAAGATCGGGTAATTTGAAAGCCATAATTGTTATATTATTTTATTGTTGGAAAAAAGTATGATTTATTGATTGTATAACAAGGTTACTATAATATTTGTTTTAGACACACGCAGAATTACTTGGTAGATTTAATGGCTATTTTTTGCAAAATATCATATAACCTTTTTATAGAACTGGGCACCGTAAATTCATTTTGCCCCCAGGTGTAATTTGGGGTTTCCGCATTATTGCCAAAAGATATAAAATAATACATATTGCCTGGGTTGCTAAAGTCTGGAACATTCTTTTGTATAGAATCAGCCAAGTCAAATATTTCTTGAAGGGTCTTTTTGCGTAATTTCATTTTCAATGGCGAGGTAGTGTTGTTTAAGGTTTCAGCATACAGTGTGCCCAGAGAAGATATTTTGAACCCCGTTACTTTGCCTGTAATGCCACCACCATTGCCAAACCTGATAACTCGCTCAGGGCCATCTAACTTTCCTGTTTTGCATGTTGTAAATAAAACAGTAACAATTAAAGATATATATATATATTTCATACCTGCAAACCTATTTTTTTGTTTGACGGTACAAACATAAAGAGAATAAGACACATAGCAACACCTGTAGCAGAAATAAGAAATAATGATTTGCCCGTGTAGATATCCCAGATTAGACCTGCAAAAAGACCCGTTGCTATTTGTAATAAACCTGTGGAGGCACCATAAAAACCGAGAGCAGTAGCAGTTTCTTTTTCGGCACACACATTCGTAATCCAAGCCTTTGTATTGCCTTCCACACATGCAGCATAAAGACCATATACTGCAAACAAAACAAAAACCTCACTACTGCTTGCTGCAAAAGGCAGGAATGAATAAGTGGTTATAAAGAACAGAAATCCGAAGAGTAAAATTTTCTTGTTTCCTAATTTGTCTACCAAATAACCTGCAGGATAAGAAGCGATAGCGTAAACCAAATTATATATTATATATGCCTCGATAGCGGTTTCGAAGTTGGTTAATTTTTTCACCCAAAGAATCAAGAAAACATCAGAAGAATTAAACAAAGTAAAAACCAATAAAACCTTCATGAGTCTTTTAAACTCAGCGGTTGATTGTTTCCAATACGAGAAAAAATTAAAAGGATTTATTATGGTATCCCTGTGCTGTTCAAACTTCTTTTCCCGTAAAAAAAATATATATACGAGTGAAAGAGCAGCAGGTATAAATGCAAACGAGAACATGGATTGCAAACCAAAGCCCTGGTGCAGAAGCAATAAAGCAATGCAGGGACCGATCACTGCCCCAAGGGTGTCAATGGCTCTGTGAAAACCAAAAACTTTTCCTTTGTTTTCTTTATTTGATTCGCCCGAAAGCATGGCATCTCTAGCTGCCGTGCGTATACCTTTACCAGTGCGGTCTAGCAGGCGTGCTGAGAATATAAGTGGAACTAAGGCTGAAACCCCCATCAACAATTTAGCAAAAGCAGAAAGGGCATAACCCACGAGCACAAAAGGTTTACGTTTTCCCAACTTATCGCTCCACGAACCAAAAAACCCCTTTCCGTAAGAGGCAAGCATTTCAGCAAAACCCTCAAGCAAACCGATAGCGGTTCCTGTAAAACCAATCTGTTGCAAGTATATAGGGAACACAGGGAACAACATTTCACTGCTTATATCAGTAAACAAACTTACCAACGAAAGTAATAATATGTTTTTGGTAATAAATTTCACCGTAATAAAAAAGGGAAGCTTTTGGCCTCCCTCTATAAATATATATCTTAACTATTTGTTTGCGGCTGCCAGCTTTTCTATTTCGCCGAGTATGGAATTATATTGCCATTTATCACTTTCTGTACCGGGTGAACTTCCAAGTTTTTCAAGATGATTGAGCATGGCTGTATAGTACACTTTTGTTTTGTTTACATATTCCAGGCCTTTTGTTTTGTTGCCTGCTGCGTAATAAGCCTGTGCCAGCGAAACACCTGTTTTTTCAAGCGGAACATTCCGCTCGGGCAATACTCTCATTCCCATATCAAGGAGTTCTTCTGCTTCTTTTTTCCGGTTTTCGGCCGACAGGGCATTTGCAACGGTTATAAAAACATATTGCCTCAAAGTAAAGCACTGACGCATGGCGGTTTCATCTATATAGATCCCGTCTTTATCAGCACCACCAAATTTAAATTTTGTTTTAATTAAGTTGAGCGATTTGGTTGTGTTCACATAACCCATATCAGAATTTGGGCTTTTTCTTAATCCAGGAACCAACTTATAGCACAATCCATCTACTTGGAAATAACGTTGAAGGGCTTTAAAATCGCTCGCCCCCGATGTGGTGGTAAAGCATACAGGGCGTTTGCCAAAGTTATTGGCTATATAATCAAACACAGCAATTTCACTTTTATTAAATGATTTGTGGTCGCTGAAGTCCATATATATAAAATCTTCAATTAAGCCACTGTCTTTTATATCCACCAAGCCATTGGCTATCATTTCTTGTTTGTTCACCTGTATGTAAAATTTATTTGTAGGAAAGAAGGCACCTCCATCGTTGCTGCGTCCTGCACCAGCATTAAGTTTCGGACAGTCGTCGCTGCCCACAAAATCCATTACCGCTTTTAGTGACGCAAAACCTGTATCAGGGATTCCAAAACGGGAAAGGCCGGGAGTTGGGATTACCTCGCATTGGTTCATTTTTTCGCCAGCATATACTTCATGCCTTAGGCTCATTTTGATGGGTTTAGATTCGAAAGCTTGGCGTTTCATTACATCTATATACCAATCGGTATTGAGCAGGGAGAGGTTTATTACTCTTATGTCGGTGCGAATACCTTCTACACTTTGTGCATACCAAAGCGGGTAGGTATCATTATCGCCATTGGTGAACAATACCGCGTCTTTATCGCACGACTCCAGATAGTCGATAGCACAAGCAAGAGCAGTGGTGCGTTTGCTGCGATCGTGGTCGTCCCAATTTTGGTTGGCCATTAGTACAGGTGAGGCCAGTAAGCAAAGCCCAAAACCTAAGCCTGTTGCTGTTCGAAAACTCATACGTTTGGACAAGAATTCTATAAGCCCCAATACGCCCAAACCAATCCACACGCAGAAGTATTGGAAGGAACCCACAAAGGCATAATCTCGTTCACGCGGTTGGTAGGGCGGCGTATTTAGATACACCACAATAAGCAAACCTGTGAGCAGGAATAAGGATAGTATTACAAAGAAATCTTTACTGTCTCTTTTATACTGCCAATACATACCCAATATTCCAATAATCAGGGGCAAAAAGAAAAAAGTATTATGGCCTTTATTGTCCTTTTCGCTTTGGGGCAGCTCATCGCGGTCGCCCTGCCATATTTTGTCTATAAAGGGAATTCCAGACGAAATACCTCCATTAATTGGGTCCCAGTCGGTGCTTTGTTTGTCGTTTTGCCGACCTACAAAATTCCACATAAAATAACGCCAGTACATAAAGCCCAGTTGATATTTGAACATAAATTCCAGGTTATGCTTGAACTTTACTTTTTCATCTTGTCGCAACCCTGTCCAGTTTCTATAACCTTGCTTTTTATTTTCTTCCATATTCCACATGCGAGGGAATAAAGTACAAGATTTCGGGTCCCATTTATAGTCCAATTTATTTCCAGTGGCATCGTAGCGTCCGGTTTTTTCGTTGCGAACAAATAGTTTGCGGCCTTTAACCACATCCACAGGTTTGGCATCAAAGTTTTGGCCATATAACAAAGGCCAGTTTCCATATTGCTCTCTGTTTAAGTATGAAAGCAAGTTATTGGGGTCTTCTACATTTTGGTGGTCAAGCGGCACATCGGCCAATGAGCGTATAACAAGCATGGCATAAGAACCATAGCCAATAGAAATATATAATGCACATAAAATTATGGTGTTCCAAACGGTTTTGCCATTCCGCTTTGTGTATATTAACAAGAACGTAAAGAAAGCCGTCATCAATATTAAGAAACCGAAATAACCCGTGTTAAAAGGCATGTGGAACACATTCACGAACAAAATTTCTATTTGTAATATAAGCCAAGGATAACCAGGAATAATTATATTTTGCACCACGATAATAGATGCCAAAGCAACTACGATGGCTATAATAAATCTTCTGGTATCGATATGGTATTTTTTGAAGAAGTAAACAAATACCACCGCAGGAATAACCAATAAGTTAAGTAAGTGAATTCCTACAGATACGCCTACCAAAAAGGCGATCATCACCAACCATTTATCGGCATGTTTGGGATTGGTATCCATCGTGTTTTCCCACTTTAAGATACTCCAAAAGGCAATGGCAGAGAAGAAACAACTTGCCGCATATACTTCACTTTCTACTGCCGAGAACCAAAAGGTATCTAAGAAAGTACAGGTAAGAGCCCCTACAAAACCAGCCGCCATTATAGCATAGGTCTTATCTGCTGTGAGTTCCTGTTTGTTAGCAGTATAAATCTTTTTTGCCAAGTGTGTAATAGTCCAAAATATGAACAGCACGGTTAGGGCACTGGTAAACGCCGATAATACGTTAGTCCAATAAGCTACGTTAGCTTGGTTGCCCAAAGCAAAAAGGGAGAAGAATTTCCCCAACAACAAAAACATGGGGGCTCCAGGAGGGTGCACTACTTGTTGCTTGTCGGCTGCAGAAAGAAACTCTCCACAGTCCCAAAAGCTGGCGGTGGGCTCGAGTGTGAGCATGTAAACGGCGAGAGAGATTGCGAAGGCTACCCAGCCAGTTATGTTGTTTAGTTTTTTGAATTGATCCATAAGGAATTACGTATGATAAATATTAATTTATGATTGGTTTATTTATAAAAAGTTAAAATTTAAATAGGTCTCTCGCCCAAGGTATGCCTGCTAATACAAATAACAATGCCGCCGCCGACCACACAAACAAATGCTTGTGTTTTAGATTATCTGTTTTTGCTTTTTTGCTTTTGCTTCGGGCAATGTGCACGAATATCCAAGCTAAAGTCATTAAAGTAATATGTTCAATTCCTATTACACGGATGGAAGCCTCTTTCATAATTTCACCCATAGCTTTTCCTTTCATTACCTGAGGGTAGAAATACACCCAATACTGCACCATGCCCATCAGGAACATAATGTCGGCAGTAATCATATAAAAAAGGCTGAACTTATTGTCGGCTGCGGTAAAAGGCATTGTCATACGCCAACCGCGAACTGAGCGGACTACCACAACTAGAGCTAAAATAAGATAAACCCAACGGAGCCAACTATGAGAATAGAGTAATAAGGTTTGCATTTTATTGGTTTTTAATATCGGGCAAAGATAATAGGATAGGTGTTTATTTTGGGAATGATAATTTTTTTGAAAAATTCAATTTTATTAAAACCAAATTAAGGCTAATTTTGTCTGCTAAATTTATTATGAAAAAATATATACATACATTAACATTGGTCTTGGGAGTTTGGGCATTTGTATTTGCAGCTCTTCATTTCACATCGGTTCCACAGAAACAAGTACGTCTCAAAAACGAGGAAGTTTCTACTAGCAGCATCACTGATACTGTTGCGAAGAGACGCTACACGAAGATGGAGATAGACTATTTTCTGAAGAATTATAACAAACCCAAGAACGAAATATGGGTTTGCTATTTTTGGGCTACTTGGTGTATGAACTGTACCCGAACACATCGTACGCTTTCGCAATTGGACCAACAATTTAAGGCAAGTAATGTACGTCTCATATCGCTCTCTATGGACAAAAAGAAAAAGAAATGGAGTAAATTTTTAGATGAAAATGGTGCCGACTGGGAGCAGATATATGCAACTGGCATGAGCTTCGATAAAAGATTTGTGAGAGATTTTGGAAGTATTACTGCCTTACCACAGTGTTTCATTATTTACCGAACAGGAGAGGTGAAACGCGTAAAGCTGCTGAACCAATTGCGAGACGAGATTATGAAAGCCATTGAGCAATGAGCGGCAAAGCCCCGCAACTTTTGTTGATCGACAATTTCGATTCCTTTACTTATATCTTGTTACACTATTTCCAAAAGCTGGGATATGGCGTAGAAGTGCTTCGCAACGATATAGCCCTATCCGAACTTAACTATAATAAATACCAAGGTGTCATTATTTCCCCTGGGCCGGGCACGCCATCGCAATCAGGAAACTTGGTGGATTTATTAAGTAAAGTGGTGGGAAAACTTCCGGTACTTGGAATATGTTTGGGAATGCAAGCAATAGGTGAGTATTATGGACTTGTGTTGGAGCATGGCAGTAAACCTTTCCATGGCAAACAAACAGAAATTTCGCATACGGGACATCCTATGTTTTCAAATGTTCCAACAAGTTTTTTAGCAGGTCGTTATCATTCATTGGTTTTGAAAACCATTAATGAAGACGTTTTTAATATTACCGCCACATCTCACGAAGGAGAAATAATGGCTATAGCACATAAGCAGCTACCCGTTTGGGGAATGCAGTTCCATCCTGAAAGTTGCATGACAAAAGATGGTATGCAAATGATTGAAAATTGGTGTGGTTTGAGCCCCTCTCTCCTGTTTCGCCCCTGAGGGAAAAGATGGTACAGTTGTGCGAGGCTCAATAATATCGAACTCGTTTAAGTATTTCGTAGTGGGTTTCTTTTGTACCCGACAGATGAAGGTTAGCCATACAAAAAACAACTTGCCCCTTAGCACATTATACCATTCTACAAACCTAAAATAGTCTTTGGACTATTTTAGGTTTGTAGAATGGTAATGCCGAACTACATCCCGAAAGCATTGGGGATTAGTCCCTTTCTTTTGGACTATTATATATTAGACCATTACTTAACCCAAGTTGCAGCCGATTGTCATATTACAGTAAACATGTGACGCTTTTCGACCTAAAACAATAACAATACAGACTAATTTGACTTAGGCTCAAAATGCTTTATACACATTTTAAGGACTTTGGGTTTTCAACTTTGATTTGTAGTACACAAATCGGTGGGCAAGAGAT